>JBBQCO010000032.1:0-28685 GCA_038318785.1 Desulfobulbales bacterium
TTTCGCTATCATATCGGAATCCGCTGCAATCGTAAATCCTCCGTGCTCTACCCAGGGCAATTCTGCTCTATTGTGCACAATTTCGAGACGTTAAATCTTGGGACCTGTATCAGGTGAAATTGTCGAGGTCAGGAGGTCTGACCTTGGCTGGTTAATCGTAACCCCAGGTGCAACAGAGAAATTCTATGGATATTGAACAATATAAATCAACGGAGGGAACAATGGCTACGGGGGAAACAATGATGGCTGGCATGGATGCATCGTTACTTGAACTATTGGATGGGCCTGGTTTTGTGGTCGACAAGAAACGGACCATTACTTGGGCAAATCCAGCTTTTTTTGACGTCTTCGGGCTGGAGGCGGCGCAGGTGATCGGCAAGATGACCTGCGAGGAGTCCTGTAACCTGCACCTCTGCGGCACCAAGGATTGCCCGGTGGAAAAATCGGGGAGAACGCGTAAGCCGGTGGCGGCCGAAGCCATCCAGAATAACGGCTCCGGCCTGCGCTACTATCGCTCCCTGGCCCGACCGATGAACGGCGGCAGCGGCCAAACCTTAGTCACCATGACCGATATCAGTGAAAAGAAGCAGTTGGAGGCCCGGTTGCGGCAGATGGAAACCGATCTCAACGTCATTCCAACCCCGATTTTGGAGATCGACGATAAATTCACCATCACCTTCATGAATCCAGCGGGGGCGGCAGTGGCTGGCCTGACTCCGGATGAGGCGGTGGGCAAGAAGTGTTATGACCTGTTTAAGACGCCGCACTGCAAGACCGAGAAATGCGCCTGCGCCCGAGCCATGAAGACCGATTCCGTGGTCACCGAACACACCATTGCCCGCCCACGCGATGGGGTGATCATCCCGATCAAGTACACCGGCGCTCCGATCAAGGACGCCAAGGGCAATATTGTCGGTGCGGTCGAATATGTGCTCGATGTGACTGACGAGGCGAAGCAACAGCAGATGGCCGAAGAGAAGATTGAGAATCTCAATACCATTCCGACGCCGATCATGGCCATCGACACCGATTTCACCGTTACCTTCATGAACCCTGCCGGTGCCTCCATCGCCGGTCTGACGCCGGACGAAGCGGTGGGCAGAAAGTGCTATGACCTGTTCAAGACGCCCCACTGCAAAACCGAGAAATGCGCCTGCTTCCGGGCGATGAAGACCGATTCGGTGGTCACCGAACAGACGATTGCCCGTCCCAAGGAGGGGGTGATTATCCCGATCAAGTACACCGGTGCACCGATCAAAGACGCCAAGGGCAACATCAAGGGCGCGCTGGAATATGTGCTCGATATGACTGAAGAAGCGCAGCAGCAGCAGATGGCCAACGAGAAGATCGAAAACCTCAATACCATCCCGACGCCGATCATGTCGATCGACACCGATTTCACCATCACCTTCATGAACCCGGCTGGGGCCTCCATTGCCGGGCTCACTCCGGACGAGGCTGTGGGCAGGAAGTGTTATGATCTGTTCAAAACACCGCACTGCAAGACCGAGAAATGCGCCTGCGACCGGGCGATGAAAACCGATTCTGTGGTCACCGAGCAGACCATAGCTCGACCGAAGGAGGGGGTGATTATCCCGATCAAGTACACCGGGGCACCGATTAAAGACGCCAAGGGCAATATCAAGGGGGCGCTGGAATATGTGCTCGATGTCACTGAAGAGGCCCAGCAGCAGCAGATGGCCAACGAGAAGATCGAGAATCTCAATGCCATCCCCACGCCGATCATGGCCATCGACACCGATTTCACTATCACCTTCATGAATCCGGCCGGCGCGGCCATTGCGGGGTTGACCCCGGACGAGGTGGTGGGCAAGAAGTGTTATGACCTGTTCAAGACACCGCATTGCCGCACCGAGAAATGCGCCTGTGGTCAGGCGATGAAACTGGATGCGATCGTTACCGAGGAAACCATTGCCCGACCGCGGGAAGGCGTAATCGTGCCGATCAAGTATACCGGCGCGCCGATTAAGGACGCCAAGGGCAACATCAAGGGGGCGCTCGAGTTCATCCTCGACATCACCGAGGAGGCCCGGCAGCGGCATGATGCCAACACCAAAATCGAAAACCTCAATGCCATTCCGACGCCGATCATGGCCATCGACACCGATTTCGCCATTACCTACATCAATCCGGCCGGTGCCCAGGTTGTTGGTTTGAGCCCGGACAGCGTGATCGGCCGCAAATGCTATGATCTGTTCAAAACCCCGCATTGTCAGACGGAAAAATGCGCCTGCAACCGGGCGATGAAAACCGATACCGTGGTGACCGAGGAGACCATTGCCCGGCCTCGTGACGGCGTAATCATGCCGATCAAGTACACCGGCGCACCGATCAAGGACGCCAAGGGCAACATTACCGGCGCCCTTGAGTTCGTTCTTGATATCACCGACGAGGCGCGGCAGCGGCAAGAGGCCAACGAGAAGATCGAGAATCTCAATGTTATTCCGACGCCGATTTTCTCCATCGACACCGATTTCGCCATTACCTACATCAATCCAGCCGGGGCTCGTGCCTTGGGGGCAAGCGTTGATGAAGTAATCGGCAAGAAGTGCTTCAGCCTGTTCAATACCACCCACTGCAATACCGAGCACTGCGCCTGCAGCCAGGCAATGAAGACCGACAGCGTGGTTTCGGCGAGAACCGTGGCCCGGGTCAACGGTCGCGAGATCCCGTTGAAGTACACGGGTGCGCCGATCAAGGATGCCAAGGGCAACATCAAGGGTGCGCTTGAATTTGTTCTGGATGTGAGCGCCGAAGCCGAGGTCGAACAACTGGTGAGCAAGGCCAGTCAGGACGTGGCCGAATTGGTGGCCGAGTCCCAGCGGCAGATGGAGTACGTGCGTGGCAATATGCACCTGATGGATCAGTCGCTTGATCAGGAGGTTGTCCGCTTGGATGAGTCGGAGACCACCATCCGCCGGATGCTTGAGTCCTCGACCGAGATGCTGAGCGTGAGCGAGAAGGTCAACGCCCTGGCAGGCACTATGTCGCGGGAGGCGGAAAACGGCCAAAAGGCTGGGGCCGAGGCCGGCGATAAGATGCAGCAGATCAATCGTTCCATGCAGCAGAACAACGAGAAGGTGGCCACCCTGGTCACCCAGGTGGAAAAAATCGGCGGGTTTGTCGACATTATCAAGGAAATTGCTTCACAGACCAATTTGTTGGCTTTCAACGCCGCCATTGAGGCGGCCAGGGCCGGGGATGCGGGCCGGGGCTTTGCGGTGGTCGCCGACGAGGTGCGTAAACTGGCGGAGAACAGTTCGCGTTCGGCGGTGGATATCTCCAACATCGTCAAGATGGTGGAAAACGACAGCCGCCAGACCATCAGCGCTATGCAAGACGGCATGCGCATGCTCGATGACGGTTCCAAGGTGATCAACACCGCCCTTTCCGCCATGGAACAGATTTCCAGTGGCATCATGACCATCTCAACCTCGGTTGACGATGTCAGCGGCCGGGCCGCCACCTTGGCTGATCAGGGGCACAAGGTGATGGAGCAGATCCAGACGGTGGTCAAATCCGCGGGCGACAATCAGAAAACCACGGTAACCGTGCAGGGTTCGGTCGGTGACACCGTCAAGGCCCTGGACCGGTTGATGACCTCCAGCAGTTCGCTGCAGACCGCAGTCAACAATATGTGTCAATAGGCAGGCAACGAACGGGAGGGGCAGCCCCCCTCCCGCTTCCTTGCAGGAGGTTCGGCGGACATGACCATTTTCGGCGACAGGATATTTACCATACGCTTGCAGCTTCGGCGCATCGAGGTCGGCGATCTGCCCCTTCTTACCGCTTGGAGCAGTAATCCCATGGCCTATGGCGACTATCTGACCCCGGAGAACCATTCCGCCGATCATCTGCGGCTGCAGGTGCAGGCCGGCACTCTCTGGAATGAGCGGCAAAAGACCTTCCTGATCGAATTGCGCGACGGGACGCCCATTGGCACCGTTCATTACTGGATTCGTTCCGAGGATCCAGGCACTGCGGTGATTGCGGTCAAGATTGCTCTCCCGGAAGAGCGGTGCAAAGGCTATGGCACCGAAATCCAGAAGTATCTCATCCTCTTTCTCTTCAATCGGCTCGATATCCGGCAGGTGGAGATGTATACGGACATCAACAACATAGCCCAGCAGCGTTGCCTGCAGAAACTCGGCTTTGAACTCACCCAGTCCCTGCCGTATGCCGATCAGCAGGTCCAGCGGATCGGCTACCTCTATCGCCTGTGCCGAAAACGATTCTCCCGCGAACCCATCTACCGGCACCACTATGCATAAACAGCCAGGGATCCTGTTCGACCGCAGGTACTACGAGCACGGCATCCCCCAGCTCTCCCTGGAAAACGCCGGGCGAGTGCGCAACCTTTACAGCACCCTGGAAGGGCCGGGGTACAGCCGTCAGCTGCGGACCTATCGGCCACGGGAAGCCTCTGCTGCGGACATCGAGGCTGTGCATTCCTCCTTCTACCTGGAACAACTGCGCGAACATGCCAATCTCAAAGATCCCTATTCCTATGATCGCGATACCTATTTGATGGAGCAGAGCCTCTATACGGCGGCCCTGGCTGTCGGCGGTTGCCTGGATCTGGCCGACCGGATCATGGGCGGAGAGATCGACTACGGTTTTGCGCTTGTCCGGCCGCCGGGGCATCATGCCGAACCGGGCCGGGGCATGGGATTTTGCCTGTTCAACAATGTGGCGATCACCGCCGAGTACCTCCGCCGAGTGCATGGGCTGCAGCGAATTCTGATTCTTGATTTTGATGTCCATCACGGCAATGGCACCCAAGCGGTCTTCTACGAGACGGAACAGGTTTTTTTTATTTCGATTCACCAGGATAAGCTGTTCCCCTTCACGGGCCAGGCGCATGAAACCGGGAGCGGTAAAGGACAAGGTTATACGATCAACCTGCCTGTGCATCAGCAGTTTGGTGATGCGGAGTATACCTTTCTTCTGGGGAAGGTGCTGAGCGGGGTAGTGGAGCAATATCTGCCGCAGCTCATTCTCGTTTCCGCAGGCTTTGACGGGCACTGCGAGGATACGATCAGCAGGGTTCTGCTGACCACACATTGGTATGCAACCATCACCGAGCTGCTCAAGCATCTGGCGCACGAGGCCTGCGGCGACCGGTTGCTGTTCGTGCTCGAGGGCGGCTACAATCCGGTTTCGCTGGAGGCATCGGTTCTGGCGACGGTCGAAAGCATGCTGCACCCGGTGGGGCGAAGGCCGGGAGTTGCCTATTCCGAACGGGCAGCACGAATCCTCACCAATCATCCGTTGCACGGTTTCTGGACAGTCTGAACCAAAGGGAAGGGACGGTTACCTTGTCATGACGAAAAATATGACGCTTGATTCAACCGCGCTGCGGACCATCTTTGCCGAATGCCGGCAATGCGGCACGTGCTGTAAATCGTACCGCAAGATTACCCTGCAACCCGACGAGGTCGATTTTATCCGCAAAATGGGCGGTCATGTCGGGGTTAATGTCAGCCTCGTGCAACTGCGCGACAAATCGATGGAACAACTGGTCGACGAGGCTTCGGCAACAGGGAAAGTGTTTATGATTCACCCGGACGACAAGGGGTGCATATTTTTACAGAAGATCAACGGCAAGCATGCCTGCAAAATTTATCACCATCGGCCGCGCGCCTGCCGGGGATTCCGGTGCAATCTGGCTGACTCAAGTTTCCTTGATCTGTTTGGGGCCGACAGTATCCATCTGCTGGGGCAGGACCGGTTCGGTTTGCCGTTGATAAAGAAATGAGCTGTAGTGTCGAGCCGTTACCTGTGCTTCCGGTGAAGGTGCTGTACTATCGTTGTTCTTTTGAATAGGTATGAGGAGTTTGTTTGACTGGTTTTAGGTTTTAACATAGGATAAAAGAGGCGAAAGGTTCACTGTTTCTGTTGTTTATGGCGGGCATGAGCATGCTTGCCGGGTAGAGTTGAACGCCATGCGGAGCATACGAAAATTTGTCGCCCCTGAGATCGTTTTCGGAGAGGGCACCACTGAGCTGCTCGGGCGTTACGCCGCCAATTTTGGCGCCAACCGGGTGCTTGTAGTCACCGACTCTGGAATGGTGAAGGTCGGACTCGTCAATAGGGCGGTGGAGATTCTCCGATCAGCGGGCGTGGAGGCGATTGTCTACGACCGGGTTAGCCCCAATCCTCGCGATCATGAGGTGATGGAGGGGGCTGCGCTCTATCATCAGGCCACCTGCGATGTCATCGTCGCTCTCGGGGGCGGCAGCCCGATGGATTGCGCCAAGGGCATCAGTGTTGTCTCCGTCAATGGTGCCAATATTCTCGATTTTGAAGGGGTCGACAAGGTCGGTGCTCCTGGTCCGCCGCTCATCTGCATTCCCACCACCGCCGGTTCTTCCGCCGATGTTTCCCAGTTTGCCATCATCAACAACGTGGACGAGCGTGTTAAAATAGCCATTATCAGCAAAACCGTCGTCCCGGATGTGGCCCTGATTGATCCGGCCACCACCCTGACCATGGACAGGTACCTGACGCTCTGTACCGGTGTCGATGCCTTGGTCCATGCTGTCGAGGCCTATGTCAGCTCGGCCAGTTCCGACCTCACCGATCTGCATGCACTGGAGGCTATTCGTTTGCTCCACCGCTACCTGCCGGAGGCGTTGGATCGGCTTGATGATCTCTGGCTGCGGGGCCGGATCATGCTGGCCAGTCTGGAGGCCGGCCTGGCATTTTCCAATGCCAGCCTCGGTGCGGTGCACGCCATGGCCCATAGCCTGGGTGGTTTGCTCGATCTGCCGCACAGCGAATGCAACGCTCTGCTGCTTGACCATGTTATGGCCTTCAACTACAGTGCTGCCCCGGAGCGGTACGACCGGATCGGTGAGATTTTCGGGGCCTGCCTGACCGGTTTGACGGAGCAGGAAAAACGGAGGGCCATCATCGATTCGCTGCGATCTTTCAAAGAGCACCTGGGGCTCCAGCCCGGCCTGGCCAAGCGTGGTGTGCGTCGTGAGGATGTTGGTGTGCTTGCCCGCAAAGCCATTGCTGACCCGTGTATGGCCACCAATCCGCGACGGGCGCAACTGGCCGATATTGAGGCAATCTATCTGGAGGCCTTTTAAACAATGACCAGGAACGGTGATGGTGGGGATCAATGGGATCGTCTCAAGGACAGTATTGTCGGCTTGGGCGAACGATCTATTCGGAAGAGTTACTACCCGGAACTAAAGAATAAAATCAGGGATCTTGACCAGCAACGTTCTTTTTTCCAGTCGACCCTCTTCAGTATCCCGGATGGGGTGGTGGTCATGGATCCTGCCGGCATGATTATACAGGCCAATCCAGCCTTGTGCCGGATGTTCGGCTACAACGCCGAGGAGTTGGCGGGCAAGGATCCTGCCATCCTGTACGAGAGGCATTGCGAGGTTTTTCATCACGATGAGTTCCCGGCTATTTACTGTCGCCGTTTTGTCCGTCAGGACGGCACCCCTTTTCTTGGTGAAACCCTGGCCAGTGAGATTCGCGATGAGCAAGGGGGACTTCTGGGCTCTCTTGAGGTTATCCGCGACCTGACCGAGCGGCTTTCGGCCCTCCGGCAACAGCGACAGTTGGAGGATCAACTGCGGCAATCGCAGAAAATGGCCGCCATCGGTACCTTGGCCGGCGGCATTGCCCACGACTTCAACAATCTGCTCGCTGCCATTCTTGGGTACGCCGAGCTGGCGCAGCTCAAGCTGGATCCGGGTGCTCCCCTGCACCGGGAAGTCGGTCAGATCCTTAAGGCCGGGGGCAAGGCAGCAGAGCTGATCAATCAGATTCTGGCCTTCAGCCGCAAGGAAACAGCCAAGCGTATCCTGCTTCAGCCGGTTCCTCTGCTTAAAGAAGTGATCAAATTACTCCGGGGCACCATTCCCACCACCATCACCATCCGTGAACGGATTGCCGTCGCCGACCGGGCGATTCTGGCCAATCCCACCCAACTGCACCAGGTGGTGATGAACCTTTGCACCAACGCCTTCCATGCCATGGAAGAGCAGGGCGGAGAAATGGTGTTGAGCCTTGATGTGGTTGACAGGAAAATGGGGGCGAGCGAGACGGAGCAGGATTGGATCCG
Source organism: Desulfobulbales bacterium (assembly GCA_038318785.1). Lineage (GTDB taxonomy): Bacteria > Desulfobacterota > Desulfobulbia > Desulfobulbales > Desulfobulbaceae > Desulfobulbus. The sequence continues at coordinate 8,111 of JBBQCO010000032.1, forward strand.
GATCAGTGTCGCTGACAACGGTGCCGGCATCGACCCTGTCACTCTGGATCGCATCTTTGAGCCGTATTTCACCACCAAGCCCAGCGGCAAAGGGACGGGGATGGGGTTGGCCGTGGTGCACGGCATTGTCGATAAGCATGAGGGCTGGATCGAGGTGGAGAGCATACCCGGCCAGGGAACCACCTTCCATGTGTATTTTCCGGTGGTTTCCGGGGTCGAAGCCCCCCAGCCGCCCAAGGAGTCTTTGTCGTTGGCCGGTGGCAATGAATCGATTCTGGTGGTCGACGACGAGCAGATGGTCGCCGATTATCTCAAAGCCTTTCTCGAGCAACTCGGGTACCGGATCACGGTCTGTAACGACGGCAACAGCGCCCTCGCATTGTTTGAGGCGGATCCGGGCAGGTTTGATCTGGTGATCACCGATCAGACCATGCCAGGGCAGACCGGTTTTGAGGTGGCGCGGACTCTGCTTGCCCTGCGGCCCGAGCTGCCGATTATCCTTTGTTCGGGCTACAGTTCAGCCCTCTCTCCCGAGAGAGTCACCGAGGCCGGTATCCGCGAATTCATGATGAAGCCGGTGTCCCTGCACGACCTGGCGCCGGTTATCCGCGCGGTCTTGGATACTCCCTAATTTTTTTAGACTTTCCCTTCATTTCAGCCTCCAGGTTGAGTGCATTTCTCCTGGGTGGGGCACCGCATCGCTTCCCTGAAAGTGAACAAACCTGCTGAAATCACCCTGGCGGCACTGCTATGAGTAAGGGGGGATTTTTTTGATGAGTCCCATTCATTGACTCCCCTGCAACAGCGGCATGTATGCCGGACTCTCGGAAATCGTGTTATGGCCCGTGCCGGCGATGACCTTCAAGGCCGCCACTCCGCCGGAAAAACGGGCACAGAGGGCCTCGGTGCTTGCGCGCGGAATAACCTCGTCATGTTCGGCCGCGATGACAAGCGTAGGCGCGGTGACCTTGGGTGCGTATTTCCCGGACTCGAACTTGTCCAGCAGCAACCAGTGCACCGGCAGGTACGGAAACTGGCGAGTGGCCAGCTCTTGAATGCTGTCGTAGGGCGTGACGAGGACAAGGCGTGCAACCGGCCGCCTGCTGGTTAGGTACACGGCGACACCGCTGCCCAGGCTCCGGCCGACAACCACGATATGGGGGTGCTCATTCTTGACCTTGTCGAACAGCGCCAGAGCGTCAGCAAAGAGTGCGGTCTCGGAGGGTTTGCCCGAGCTTCCGCCATACCCCCGGTAGTGCAGCAAGTAGAGGGAGTGATCGGGGAAGGCCTTCGCAAGGCTGGGCAGGCTGGAGGAGACATCCTCTGCATTGCCCCCAAAGTAGAGGAGAGCGTCCGGGCCGCTGTGGGGGCGGGTAGTGATCACCACTTCAGCGCCATCGACCGGCAAGGTGATCATGGTGCCACCGCCAAACGCTCGCGGTTGCGGAAAGTAGATCAGGGAACGCTGAAATGCGAACACCAAGGCGCACAACCCAAAATAGGCGAGCGAGGCAATGGCTGCAAGGGTGAGCAGGGCGCGTGACATTGGGATAAGCGCCAAAGCTCAGCGAGCCGAGCTGCGGACGCGCTGGAGCGCTTGCCTAAGCGTTCGGCTGGTTTAATCTGCCATGGGTCTTCCTTTTGCCAAAGTATTCAACCATCCCCAACAGCATGAACGCCCTTGTCAGTAACGAGAAAAAAAGGACATAGGTGATGAGCAGGGGGATTTCAGCCAAGAGTTTTCTGGGGTCACCACTTCCCCATCCCCAGGGGATCCACGCATATTCACGATAGGCTTGATGGAGAACAAGGTAGGCGAGGAGGGACAAAAGGCCTGTCCCGAAGGAGAGCCAAGCCTTCTGGAGCAGAGCGCGCCTTTTCCTGGTGTCTTGAAATTGACTGCGGCCGGTAAAGGTGACGAGAACGACGAAGAGAGTGACCACCGTTGTAAGAGCGCTTATCAAGGTTGGGGCAAGCTGGTCAAAGACGCCATCATTGGTTCCATAGGCACCCAAGGGGATAACACCAAGAAGGATGTTGGAGAGAGGGAAAAAAACGGAAAGACCTGCAAGGATGCCCCAAAGGTTCTGTAAGAAGGTTAGGAATTCCTTGAGTTCTTCAAGATAGCCCTTCTTGGATTCAGGAGAGTTCATACTTGGTGGTAGGTTAAGCTTTTTCAGGCTAATCAGCCTCCTCGCGCTGCGGAATGATTGAAATCCTCTCAAGACTGTATGGTCAGAGGGATGCGGCGTTGAAGGTGTCGCAGCTGGCGACCTTTCCCGTCTGGTAGCCCTGCTGAAACCACCGCACGCGCTGGGCGGATGAGCCGTGAGTGAACGAATCCGGTGTTACGTATCCACGGTGACGCTGCTGCAACCGGTCATCGCCAATCTGGCTGGCTGCGTTGAGGGCTTCCTTGATGTCGCCGGGCTCCACCACCTGCCGGACCCTGTCCGCATTGTGGGCCCAAATGCCGGCAAAACAATCCGCCTGCAATTCCAGCTTGACTGACAGCTTGTTGTATTCGCTTTCGGAAACCTGCCGCCGTAAGGCCTGCATCTTGCTGCTGATGCCCAGCAGATTTTGCACGTGATGACCTACCTCGTGGGCGATGACATACGCCTGGGCAAAATCACCGGGGGCGTTCATCTGTTGTTTGAGATCCCGGTAAAAGGAAAGATCGATGTACACCTTGCCGTCTCCGGGGCAGTAGAAAGGTCCCATGGCGGCCTGGGCAAACCCGCAGGCCGAATCGACCGCGCCACTGAACAGCACCAAGGTCGGTTCGGTATAGGATTTGCCTGCGGCGCGGAAAAGCTGATTCCAGGTATCCTCGGTGTCGGCAAGCACCACGGAGACAAAATCGGCCAACTGCCGCTCTTCCTCGGTTTGACGGGGCAAAGCGGAGGACCCGGACTGAACGACCTGGGCATTCTGGCCCAGGTTGAGAATAATTGCGGGGTCGATACCGAAATACATGCCAATCAAGGCCAGTAAGACAATGCCAATACCGCCGCCCTTGGCTTTTCCGGAAAGGCGGCTCCCCCGCTGATCTTCCACATTCGTGGACCGTCGACCATCTCGCCACAGCATGTCTGTTCCTCAGTTGAAAGGGATCTGTTTGTTGTTCTGCTGATTCTTTTATTTTGCTTCAATCCGATGAGAGGACACTTGTTGCCGCCGTCGGAGGTTGCGAGGAGAATATCTTCATCTGAGTTGGTGGAACATTATCGAACTCTCCTTGCCTTTACCATGTAATAGAGCACCGGCACCGCCATCCGGCTGATCAGGAGCGAGGCAATCTCCCCGAACATCAGTGAAATAGCCAAGCCTTGAAAGATAGGGTCAGCCAGGATCACCGAGGCCCCAACCACCACCGCCAGCGCGGTCAGCAGCATGGGGCGGAAACGGATGGCCCCAGCCTCGACTACCGCCTCGGCCAGTGGCAGGCCGTGGCTGATCCGCAGCTCGATGAAATCAACCAGAATGATCGAATTGCGGACCACGATCCCCGCCCCGGCCATGAAGCCGATCATTGAGGTGGCGGTGAAAAAGGCATTCAATCCCCAGTGGGCCGGCAGAATACCGATCAGCGAGAAGGGGATGGCCGCCATCACCACCAGCGGCGTGACGTAGTCCTTGAACCAGCCGACCATCAGCATATAGATCAGCACCATGACCACGCAAAACGCCAGACCCAGGTCACGGAAGACCTCCAGGGTGATGTGCCACTCTCCGTCCCACTTCATTGCCGGTTGGCTTTCGGTAAAGGGCTGGCTGAGGTTGTAGACCGTCACCGGGCCGGCCTGGCCACCGAAATGGGCGGCATTCAGCTCTTTGAGCCGCTGGTTCATCTGCAGGATCGGGTAGACTGGGCTTTCCGCCGCACCAGCGACGTCGCCGGTGACATAGATCACCGGTTTGAGGTTCTTGCGGTAAATCGGCTGATCCACCGGCTGCTCGCTGACCCGCACCAGTTCGCGCAGCGGGATTAGCGGCGCCTGTGGGTTCCTCTCCGGACGCAGCGAGATATTGAGCAGGTTCTCGACCCGGGCCCGTTGCGACTGCGGCAGTTGGAGGATAATTTCGATCTCTTCCTTGTCGCGGGGTTGGTGAAAGAGGTCGATCGACAGGCCGGAAAGCCCCATCTCCATGGCGCGGGCAATCTCGCCCTCGGACAACCCGTTGAGGGCGGCCTTCTCCTTGTCCACGGTCAGGACCAGTTTATTGCGCTCCTGTTCCCGGTACCAGTCGATGTCCACCACCCCGTCGGTGGTGGCGAAAATCTTTTTCACCTCAGTGGCCAGTTGCACCCGGCTGGCTTCATCCGGTCCGTAGATCTCGGCCACCAGGGTCTGCAGCACCGGCGGTCCCGGCGGCACCTCGGCCACAGCCACGGCGGCCCCGTACTTCGCCGCGATCCGGGCAATTGCCGGTCGCACCCGCTTGGCAATGTCATGGCTCTGGCTGTCGCGGTCCGCCTTCCCTTTGAGATTGACCTGGACATCGGCCACGGTCGGCCCGGAGCGGAGGAAATAATGGCGTACCAGGCCGTTGAAATTGAAGGGCGAGGCCGTGCCGGCATAGATCTGGTAATTGACCACTTCAGGTTCCTGGCCCACCACCTCGGCTATTTCCAGGGCCACTCGGGCGGTCTGCTCCAGGGGCGAGCCCTCGGGCATGTCGAGGATAATCTGGAACTCCGATTTGTTGTCAAAGGGCAGCATCTTCATCTTGACCTTGCCGAAGAGGACCAGAGAACAGGAGACCAGCAGCAGCGCCACAATCAGGGCAAAGAACCCGAATCGCCAGCGGGCGTGGGCGAGCAGAGGGTCCATGATCCGGTGGTAGAGCCGGGTGGACCAGTCGTTGGGGGCGTGATCAGGATCGTGGCCGTCGCTGCTGGCCGAACCTTTGGGTTTGCGCAGGATGCGGATGGCGGCCCAGGGGGTGATGGTGAAGGCGATCAGCAGCGAGAAAATCATGGCCGCCGATGCCCCGATGGGAATGGGCCGCATATAGGGACCCATCAGGCCGCCGACAAAGGCCATGGGCAGGATGGCGGCGATCACCGCCCAGGTGGCGAGAATGGTCGGATTGCCGACCTCGATCACCGCATTGACGGCAATGTCTTTAAGGGAGGCACGCTGGTTGTCGGGCAGGCGCATGTGGCGAACGATGTTTTCGACCACCACTATGGCATCATCCACCAGAATGCCGATGGAGAAGATCAGGGCAAAGAGGGTGATTCGGTTGAGGGTGTAGCCGTAGAGGTAGAACAGCAGCAGGGTGAGCGACAGGGTCGATGGGATGGCCAAGAGGACAATGATCGACTCGCGCCATCCGAGGAAAAAGAGGATCAGGAGGGCCACACCAAAGACCGCGATCCCCATGTGAAGTAGCAATTCGTTGGACTTCTCAGCGGCGGTCTCCCCGTAATCTCGGGTAACGGTGACTTCGACCTCGGGGGGGATGAGCGTGCCCTTGAGGCTTTCCACCTTATGCAGGACCGTTTCCACCACATGGACAGCATTGGCGCCGGGCCGCTTGGCCACCGAAAGGGTGACCGCTGCTTCGGGATTGGCGTTTTCGGTGCCGAAGAGGACATAGGATTTCGGTTCCTCCGGGCCGTCGATCACGGTGGCGACTTCACTGAGATACACCGGTTTGCCGCCATGGACGCCGATCACGATCCGGCCGGCCTCTTCCGCCGAGGCGAGAAAAGCGCCGGTCTGCACCAGCACTTCGTTGTTCTGCGCCCGCAGGGCACCGGAGTGTGACTGGCGATTGGCCTGTTGCAGGCGCAGGGTCAGGTCCGCCGGGCTTAAGCTGCGGGCTGCCAGCAGCAGCGGATCGAATTGGACCCGCAACTGCCGCCGGGTACCGCCGATCAGCTTGGTTTCGGCCACCTCAAAGATCGATTTGACGGCATCGTCGACCTCGGCGGCCAGGCGGCGCAGGGTGGAGTGGTCAGAGGTCTTCGAGTGGAAGGTCAGGGCCAGGATCGGCACATCATCGATGGAGTGCGGCTTGATCAGTGGCAAGGAAACCCCGTGTGGGATCCGGTCGAAATTGGTCTGCAGCTTCTGGTTGAGACTGACGATCGCTTTCTCGAAATCCTCGCCCACGTAGAAACGTGCGACCAGCAGACACTGGCCAGGCATGGAGGTCGAGTAGATGTACTCAATCCCCGGCAGCTCGTAGAGCAGTTTTTCCATGGGCACAGCCAGCCGCTGCTCAACTTCCTTGGCGGTGGCGCCGGGCATACTGACCATGACGTCGATCATCGGCACCTTAATCTGTGGCTCCTCTTCTCGGGGCAGCAGGGAGAGGGCCAGCAGGCCGAGCAGCAGGGAGGCGATCAGGCCTAGCGGGGTGAGTTTGGAGCTGATGAAGGCGGCGGTCAGCCTTCCGGCAAAGCCGGGATGGGTGGAGTTGTCGTTGCTCATGGCTGGGTCCGCAGGGGCTGGCCGTCCACCAGGAGGCGGTTGTTGGTGGTAACCACGGTTTCCCCGGCGCTCAGGCCGGTGAGGATTTCGGTCATGCCGTTTATGCTCAAACCGGTCCGCACCAGGCGGAGACGGGCGCGTTCGCCCTCAACCACGAAGACCCTGTCCATCTGTCCGCTCGGGACCAGGGCGCTGCTCGGTATCAAGAGGGATCGGGAGCTTTTGCCGGGCAGGACAACACGGGCAAACTGGCCGCTTCGCAGGTTGGGGTTGGCGGGCAGGTCAAGAACCACTGGGGCGGTGCGCGAGTTCGGATCAACTGCCGGGGCAATCTCCGAGACTGTCCCCTGAAGCGCCAGGCCGGCTGCCTCCACCTTGACCGTGAGGACATCGCCGGTGCGGATCTGCAGGGCCAGGCTTTCCGGAACCGCCGTGGTCACCTGCAGGGTGCGGTTGTTTTCAATCTGCAGCAGGACGGTCCCCGGCGTGGCGAGATCACCGCTGTGAGCGTTCTTGCGGGTGACCATCCCGTCAAAGGGCGCGGTGATGGTGGCGTAGCCCATCATGGTCTTGGCTTCGCGATACCCCGCCTGGGCGATGTTGTATTGATCGGTCATTGCTTTAACGGCTTCCGGGGTGGCCGCACTTTTCGCCAGCAGATTCTGATCCCGCTCCAGGTTGCGTTTGGCCTGGGCCAATTGGGCTTCGGCCTGATTCAACCGGGCGGCAATTTCTTCTGCACTGAGAGCCACCAGCAAGTCGCCGGCCTTGACCGAGGAGCCGAGTACCACCGGCATCCGGGTAATCACCCCGGTGACCTTGGAGGCGATGGACGCTCGCTCGGCAGCTTGGAGAGTGCCGGCCAGCTCGATCAGGACCGGGACTTCCTGTTCGCTCACCTTGGCCACGGTTACCGCAACCGGTGCTGCCGCCTCCTTGTTCCTGGTTTCCGCCAGAGCGGGAAAAGGCGAGGCCGCCAAAAGGGTCAGGCAGAAGAAGTAGAGGGGCAATATGTGGAGAGTGTGCGACATGGGTTATTTCCCCTGGTTGAATTGGGCCAGTCCAACTGCGCGGCGCAGATCGGCAATGGCAATTTTACGGGAGGATGTGGCCAGGGCATGGCTCAGCCGGGCGTCGGTGAGCCGGTTTTCGGTGTTGATGAGTTCCGAGGCGAGGAGCACACCCTCCTTGAAGCGCAGGCGGGCCAATCGGGCGCTCTCTGTTGCCGATTCCACCATCTTGCCGGTGACCTTGAGCCGCTCCTCCTCCTGGTTCAGGGTGAGCGCCGCCTGTTCCATCTCCAGATTGAAGGTCAGTTCCATTTTGCGCTGCTGCTCCTTGGCAGCTCTCAGTTGGGCCTCGGCGCGTACCGAGGCGGCGGAGGTCTGCTGGCCGTAGAACAGGGTGTAATTGAGCCGGACACCGGTGGTCCAGGAGTTGCCGGAGCCATCTTCCAACTCCGTGCCTTTGTCGACCTGGTAGCTGCCAATGGCGTCGGCGGTGGGATAAAAGCCTGCCTGAGCCTGCCGGACCAAAGCCTCTCCCGCTTTGATCATGGCCGCCATACCTGTGAGTTCCGGCCGGTTGCGGATATCCCGCTCCACCGGAATCTCCTGGTCAGGGCTGGCTGCCGGATCGAGTTGCACCGATTCTCCAGTGAGTCCTAGTAAATGGAGAAAGCCGCGCTGTGCCAGATTCAAGCCGTGTCGCGCCTGGATCAGTTGTTCCTGGGTTCGTGATTGCTGCACCTCGAGATTGAGCAGGTCTTCCTTCAAGAGACTGCCCTCTGAAAAACGAGCCCGAGCCACAGCCAGGGAGGCGTCGATCGCTTCAAGGGCGGACTGCCTTGCCCGCACGGTATCCGTGGCCTGGACAATGGTGCAAAAAGCGCGGACTACCTCAAATTCAAGCCGGGAACGGATGGCCGCCTGCTCGTGCCCAGCCGCTCGCCCGCGTTCATCGGCGGCGTCCAAGGCCGCCAGATCGTGACCGCCGTTGTAGAGCCGATATTGGAGAGTCGCCTTGGTCTGCAGGGTGTCGGTGGTACCGGGATTGTTGAAATCAATCGTGTCGGTGAACATTCCCTGATTGAGAATGTTGCCAAAGGAGTACATTGGATTATTGGTGCGATTGTATTCGGCGCTTACTCCCAATTGGGGGTAAAAGGCCGCCTTGGCCGCCTTGATGTCGGCATCGGCCGACTTGATCCGCTCCACCGCGGCCCTGGCATCCGGGTTGTGGGTCAAGGCATGCCGCACCGCTTCCTGGACGCTCCATTGGGACGGCACGGTTTCCTTGTCAGCGGCAGGGAGCATCTGCGGCGGGAGAAGAGAAAGAAGGAAAAGGGCCAGGGGAATGCATCGGTGCCTCATGATATGGACCTTTATTTCGGTGTGAATCGGAATGGGCATTGGGTATAGGGAGACATAATGGAACCAATCGGAAAAGAACCCATCGGGGTTCGAGAAAACACATTTTTCTCCAATTATGTCATGAGGAAAATAGGTCGTAATCTTGAATTTTGCAATAACAATGCATATTGAAAATCCAATGAACAAGAACAATGGAACAATCGATCAAGGAGGAATCAATGAAAATGATGCACACTCTAACCCCGGTGATTATTTGTGGATTGACGCTTGCAGTCGTCTCGTTTTTGTCCAATGCCGTGGCTGAAGAACAGGCCACTCCCCCAAAAGAGGGGGTTGTGCAGCAACAGGAGGCAAACAAGTGGGGGGAGGCCGGGAAGGAGGTCAAGGAAGCCGCCGGATCGGTGGCCGAAGCTACCACGGAGACGGCCGGAACCGCCTGGGACACAGTGAAAACCGAGTCAGTCGAGGCATGGGAAAAGACAAGGGCCGGTTCTCGAGAATTGTTCGAGACGGTGGGGGATAAATCGAAGGAGGCCTGGCATGTAACCAAGGAGGAGTCGAAAAATTTTTGGGAGAAGGGCAAGGCCAAGGTTCATGAAGTCACCGCCCCTGCTCCGCCCGCTGCACCTTATACTCCTGCGCAACCCGCCGTGGAAGCGCCGCCCGCTCCGGCCGCCGCCCCGTCTCCTGCCGGACAACAGTAGATCCTTTCGGCACTGTTTAGCGCCCCTGGAGCACATCCTCCAAGACACAAGAAACCCCGGAACATTGATTGCCTGTGCAGCTCGCAGGCGGGACAATGTTCCGGGGTTGGTTTCTTCTACAGTTCAAACGATTGGTGTAGGTCGGGCATTTCGACTTTGGTCTCCTTGAGATGAGTGGCCAAGGCCTCCATGGCTTCGACCTCGCCATGGACCAGAAAGGTGCGCTCGGGTTGACCCGTCTGCGCATGCCAGTTGAGCAGTTCCTGTTGATCGGCATGGGCTGAAAAGCCACCGATGGTGTAGATCTCGGCGTTGACCTCGACCTCCTCCTGCATCACCCTGACCTCTTTCGCTCCCTCGATAATCTGGCGGGCCAGCGTACCCCCGGCCGCATAACCGACAAAAACCACCGAGGCCTCGCGCCGCCAGAGGTTATGTCGGAGGTGATGGCGAATACGGCCGCCGGTGCACATCCCCGACCCGGCGATGATCACCGCGCCCCGGACATGTTTCAAAGCTATGGACTCGGCGGTGTCGCGGATGATTTCAAGACCGGGCAGTTCGAAGGGGTCACGGCCGGCGGAAATAACCGCCCAGGTTTCCTCGTCGAAGCATTCGCGGTGCCGCCGGAAAATCTGGGTGGCGGAAATGGCCATGGGAGAATCGAGATAGACCTGGAGATGGCGCGGGAGCCGTTCCTGTTCGATCCCTTCCCTGAGGTAATAGAGCAATTCTTGGGTCCGTTCCAGGGCAAAACTGGGGATGAGGACGTTGCCGTTGCGGGCGATGGTGGTGTTGATCGCCTGATAGAGCTCCTTGATGGAGGGCTCAAGTGATTTGTGCAGCCGGTCACCGTAGGTGGATTCCATGATCACCGTGTCGGCATGAGGCGGTGTGGCCGGATCAGGCAGAATGGCTCGGCCGTTGTAGCCGAGATCGCCGGAAAAGAGCACACGCCGTTGCTTACCTCCTTCCTCCATCTCCAGGAGAATGCAGGCGGAACCAAGGATATGGCCGGCATCGTAGAAGGTGGTGCGGATGCCGGGGCAGAGATCGTGCGGCTGGTTGAAAGAGGCGATGTCGACAAAGGTGTCAAGGCAGTTGAGGGCATCCAGGGTATTGTATAACGGTTCAACCTGCTCTTCCCGGCTTCTCCTTCTGTTGGCCTTGTAATTGCGGTAGCGGGCCTCCTCTTCCTGAATCCGTGCCGAATCGAGCATGACTAGGCGGGCCAGCTCGCGGGTCGCCGCCGTCGTCAGGACCGTGCCTTTGAAGCCCATCCGGCTGAGCAGCGGAATGCGGCCGCAGTGGTCAAGATGCCCATGGGTGAGCAGGAGAAAATCGATCGAGGCCGGGTCGAAACCGAAATCGTTGCGGTTTTCCTCCGCCATCTCCCGGTTGCCCTGATAAAGACCGCAGTCGATCAGGATCCGTTTACCCTGGCATTCGACCAGGTAGCAGGAGCCGGTAACATTGCGGGCGGCTCCGTGAAAGGTGATGCGCATGGACAATCTCCCGTGCGAATAGTTCGCGTTGTTGTTATTGCCCGCGCAGGACGATGGTGACCCGGCGGTTTTGTTGGCGTCCCTCTTCGGTGTCGTTGGTGGCCACTGGGTTGGCATAGCCGTACCAGTAGAGCAGCATTCTATCCCGCTTGATGCCGAATCGCTTCTGGAGATAGTGCCGAACGCTTTCGGCCCGCCGCTGGGAAAGTCCGACGTTGTAACGCTCACTGCCGATACTGTCACAGAATCCCGAGAGCACGACATAGAGCTGCGGGTTGGCCACAAGCAAGCGCCCCAGTTTGTCAAGATGTTCGGTCATAGTGGGGCGGATGTTGGATTTGTCGAAATCAAAAAGGATGTTGTTGAAGCCGCCTCCCTGCGTGTCCATGTAGAGTTTGCCCAGGAGATGCTCGGGATGATCGAAGGCTGTGTCGAAATCGATGACCTGGGAGCAACTGTTGACACCGGCGATGTCTTCCAGCAGTTTTCGAGCCTTGGCATCGGTGGCGCTGGAGACGATGTTGAAGCAGATGTCATATTTGGCTGCCAGCATCCGGGCCTCGGCAAGGGGCTGCGGTTCCAGTCCCGTTTCGGTCATGTGCTTGCCGTCGGAGAAGAGAAAAATCTCGGTGCGCCCCGCAAGACCGAGGAGATGTTCAAGCTTCATCAACCCGGTCTGCAGCATGGGCGGGCTTTGCGGCGTGACCGGCAACTGCTCGATAGCGGCGGCATACTCTGCTTTATTATAATTCTGCAGCCGGTAGTAGGGCTTGAAGGCATAGGGCGAGCCGTGCAGCCAGAGCTCTCCCTTCCAGTGCGGATAGAGGCCGGCTTGCCAGTTGAGTTGCGGCAGGGAGGCGTTACTTGCACGCAGGATGTGCTTTTGCGCCTCGATCCGGGTCAGGCCGGTGTTTTTGTACGGCACCGCCATGGTGGTGGTGGGGTCGTAAATGATGAAGAAGTTGTCCGCCATGCGGAGGTAGCGGACCTCCAGGGGGGTGTTGAGACTTTTTGTTGGCCTGGGAACCGGTTGCTCGCTGTGGGCCGGGCCTGCAGCCAGCATTAGCAAAAAAAAAGCGAGGAAAAAAGGCAGAGTAGAACGGGGTTTCATCGTGTCGGCTCCTATTGTGACCTGCATCATGGCTGAATCCCGGAAAAATAAGGGATTGAACTCTTTGGTTCTGAGTATACCCCTCCACCGAGGCCTGTCAAGTCAGGGGCGTGATGTTGAACCCGGGGCTGCCATTTTAACTTCTCTGCTTGGTCGGGATCTGGTCAGGGAGAACGATAATGGTTTCGGTGAGTCCGGCGAATTGCCCTTCATGGTACCAGGGGGTCTGATGCACCAGTTTGCGGAGGCCGTTTTTCTCGGTGAAATAGGTGTTGGATGTGTGTTCCCGCAGGAGTTGGCGGATGATACCATTGGCCGATTCCGGGTGGCAGTCGAACAGGCTGGCCCCGATCAGGTTTGCCCCGCCGTATTTGCTGAAAAGATCCAGAGCCAGCTTGTTGATGGCGATAATTGTTCCTTGGGTGTCGCAAACGCTGACAGCTGCCGGATAGTGTTCTACCCAGTCATACGTTGGGTTGTCCATGGTTGTCACTTGAGCGGAGAGGGAGCGCTTGTCAGAACCGGCCGAGCTCCTTGGGGCCGAAGGGCAGCCAGTGGAAAAGATGCTGTTCCAGGGTGAGGCATTTGTTAAAATTTTTCCGGATCAGCTCCCGCCGGTCCGGGTTGCCTTTGCCGTAGTGGTCGAGGATGTATTCCAGCCGCTCGTCGAGGTTGACCACCACATTGTGCCGGACCCGCTTGTCAGCATAATAGACGATCTCCCGGGCGGTGAAGTGTCCAGCATGATAGCGTTCGGGATCAAAGTCCCAGAGGATCACATGCTGCTCGACAATGGCCGCAATCTCGGGAAAACCGTGCCGATGGCAGATCTCGGCCCCGGCTTTAGCGTGGTCGCAATTACTGCCCAGGCAGGGGGTCTTGGCGATATCATGGAGCAGGGCGCCGCTGATCACCAGATGGCGGTCTGCCTGGGGTTGGTTCGGGGCAAAGGCATACAGGCCAGCCAGGAGTTGTTCGGCCAAGCGGGCGACGACCAGCGAATGGTGGCGGATATTGGTCAGCATCCCATACTGCTCCATCAACCCGATGCATTCGGTGAGCGAAGGGATGGACGCGCTCGCGTTTTCCATTGATGGGGCCGAAGAGCAGGTTGATTACGGCTTGCCGCTGAAGCGATGAACGGCGTCAACCGCAATCCGCACCTGTTCTGGTGGCGTTTCCGGCTGGATACCGTGGCCAAGGTTGAAGATATATCCCCTGGCTTCGCGGGCTTCTGTCAGTATGCCTTTAATCCGTTCTTCCAGGCGCTCCTTGGGTAGGAAGAGGGCGAGCGGATCGATGTTGCCCTGCACAGCGTGTTGGCCGGAGCGGGCGATGGCATCGCCGATGGGTAAACGCCAGTCAAAACCAAGGACGTCGGCGCCCACTGTGGTCGTCAATTTTGTTAACGTTGCGCCATTGTTGGCAAAATAAATGATCGGTACGTCGGTCACAGCTCGGAGGTCGCTGATGATCGAGCGGACATAAGGCAGGGCAAACTCTTCGTAATCGCAGGGGGCGAGGATGCCGACCCAGGAATCAAATAACTGGAGAGCCTGGGCGCCGGCACGTGCCTGGGCCTGGAGATAGGCACTGGTGCAGGCGGTAATTTTTGCCAGCAGATTGTGGTAGAGTTTGGGTTCTTGGAACATCATTTTTTTGGTGTGCAGGAACACTTTAGAGCTGCCGCCCTCGATCAGGTAGGTGGCCAGGGTAAAGGGCGCCCCGGCAAAGCCGATGAGCGGGACCTGTAATTGGCTGCGCAGCAGGCGGATCGTATCCAGGACAAAGGGAACCGCTTCTTCCGGAACGGGCACCACCAAGTCATCGACCGCCTTTTGGCTGCGCACGGGGTGGGTAAAGATGGGCCCCTTGCCTTCGTGAAATTCGAGGGCGAGGTTCATGGCCTCCATCGGGATGAGGATGTCGGAAAAGAGGATGGCCGCGTCGAAACCGAAGATGTCAATGGGCTGCAGGGTGACTTCGGCGGCGAGTTCCGGGCTTTTGCACAGCTCCAGAAAGCTGATTTTGCCGCGAATCTTCTGGTATTGGGGCAGGTACCTGCCGGCTTGACGCATGAACCAGACCGGGGTGTAGGCGGTGCGCTCACCGCGGCAGGCTTGAAGAAAGGTATCGTTCATTGCTGTCCGTTAGTTTGTGGTTTTCGGCACTGGGCCGGTTGGTTTGCTTTGGGCGGATAAACGCTCATCGCTGGGGCTGGTAAGTGCAGAACGGTTCGCCCGCCAGATAGTCGCCGGTCATGGCGTAGGCCCTGGCCCGGCATCCGCCGCAGACATGTACATATTCGCAGCGGCCACAGTTGTCCTTGTACCCGGCAAAGTTGCGCATATCGAGCATAAGTTTTGAGTTTTCCCAGATATCTTGAAAGGATTGGGTGCGCAGGTTGCCCGCCGGCAAAGGGAAATAGCTGCACGGCAGGACATTGCCGTCGACATCGATGAGACAGATCAACTGTCCGGCCAGGCATCCCTTGGAGCCGCCGGTGGAAAACTTGAGGCTGCGCCGTTTAAAACGCTCACCCTCGACCTTGGACCGCTGGAGCACGATGCGGTAATACTGGGGGGCGCAGGTGGGACGGACCAGCAGGTCGCCCTCTTCCTTTTCCATGTCGTAATGCCAGTTGAGGATATCCTCGTACTCTTCGGCCGGGATCAGCTCGCCCATGATCTCCTCACCGCGGCCGGTGGGGACGATCATGAACAGGTACCAGGCGGTGGCGCCCAGCGATTTCACCAGGTTGTAAATCTTCGGTGCCTCCTCCTTATTGCGTTTGGTAAAGGAGGAGTTGACGAGAAAATCGATCTGGTGCTCGTTGAACAGACGGATGGCGTGCATCACGCCGTCGAAGGCGCCCGGCTGATTGCGGAAATTATCGTGGACGCTTGCGGTGGAGCCATCCAGACTCAAAGAAACCATTTTGATGCCGGAGTCCTTGATGTTGCGGCAGATGTCTTCCGTCACCAGGGAACCGTTGGTGGCCAGACACATTCGCAGGCCCAGGCCGGTACCATGGGCGGCAATCTCGAACACATCCGGCCGCAGCAGTGGTTCCCCACCGGAAAGCACCATGACCGGATTGGCATAAGCGTGGATCTCGTCAAGCACCCGTTTGGCCTCTGCCAGGGAAAAATCGGGGTGCCCTTCGACCTCAAGCTGGGATGAGGAACGGCAGTGCACACAGTTGAGATTGCAGCGGCGGGTGATCTCCCAGGCTATCCATTTGGGCGTGAATTCCATAATAGTTTCGGGTGTTGATTAGGTGGAAAGAGGTGATGGAGTGTCACTGCGCCCCGGTGGATCACAGCAGGTCTTTGCTCTGTCTGGCCTGCGGGAGCGACGAAAGTTGCAGAAAGTTGCAGCCAGATAAACGACTTGGAATATATTCACGATAAACGGCAGGGTCAACAGCTTTGTCGGAGTCTCTCCCGCCGGACTGTATCCCCGGTGCAACTATTGATGGTGAAAATGGTGCAAACGATATATCTTATTGACTAACCAGGATGAACTTCCATCTTCTTACACATGAGGAGGTACTGTATGCAAGCAATCAAGAATATCCTTACCCCAATCGATTTTTCCGAGAATGCCGGCAAGATCGTCAAGGCGGCGGCCTATGTGGCCGGAACATTCAAAGCGGAGTTGCATCTCGTTTTCGTCGTGCAGACCTTTGAAGATTACAGCGGTTTTTTTGTCCCGCCTGTGAACCTGCCTAATTTGGAAGAAGAGCTTTTTGCCTCGGCTCAGCAGCAGATGGAAACCTATGTCGAGGAAAACAAGCCGATGTTTGCCGAGGTCGGGGTCACCCATGTGACCGGTAAAGTGCTCTCCGGAGATGTGGGTGAGGAGATTTTGAGCTACGCAGCCAAGAAGAAGGTGCAGTTGATTATCATGGGGACCCATGGATACAAGGGGCTGGAACGAATCATGTTCGGCAGTGTTGCCGACAAGGTGGTAAAAACCGCCTGCTGCCCGGTTATGACGATCAACCCGTATCGTGAGGAGTGTGAGGGGAAGATTGAGTGAACATGTTTTGGGCAGAGCGGAACCGGTGAGCAGCTGCTGTTCGGACAGGACGTCCGCAGCAGCGGCAACTCGAGCTGTCCTGGCCATTGGTTCTTAGGCCGTGCTGTTGACGAGCAGGGGAGGTGCTTGCATGGAAAAGCGAAAACACACGCGCATCGTCGTTCGTAATATGCAGATCGATATCTCCGACGGTATCGGCTGCTGTTCGGGGACAGTACGCGATATTTCCCGGGTCGGTTTGTGTTTGTCGGATCTGGCGAAACGTTTTGGCAGAAACATCGATGCCTATGTTGTGGTTGCCTCCAGCGAAGACCTCCATTTCAAGTTCCGGGTTCGGCCGAAATGGGAACAGGTGGGTAGGCTGAACAAACGAGTGGGGGTCGAAATCCATGAGCCTC
This sequence comes from Desulfobulbales bacterium, assembly GCA_038318785.1. Taxonomy (GTDB): domain Bacteria; phylum Desulfobacterota; class Desulfobulbia; order Desulfobulbales; family Desulfobulbaceae; genus Desulfobulbus. Next base: position 24,694 of record JBBQCO010000032.1, read on the forward strand.
CGCCCCAATGGACCGAATTCATCCTCTCGCTTGAATCGAAGAGGAAAAAGAAGTAGGCGTCGGACTCAATCTATCCTGAGCAGGCCGACGACACATCCGGTTGCACCCTCTTCTGCCGCCTGTTTGTCGGAGAGAGTCCCTCCGCAGAAGCTCTCCATACATAACTGCCGGGTCGATATCTCGGGGAAAAAGAACAGATCGAGAATGCAGCGCTTATCCTGCCCGGAGGGGAAGGAAGGGGAGAGGTGTTGCGACCATTGGGTCTGGCCATCTTCTAAAAGCTGTTCTAATCCTTCTTTCAATTGACCACTGGAAACACCGATGCTCAGCGCCGCCAACGCCAGGTGCAGACTCTGACACTGTTGCCCCAGTGGTTCGTCGAGAGCGGCATTGTGTCCGGATGGCGGGGGGCCGCAAGGCAACTCCAGGCGGACTAACAGCCGGGCGCTTTGCCGGCGCAGCTTTTCATAGACTTCCTGCAGCAGATCCATGACCGCCGCGTTGCCGGTGACCAGAAGTCCAGGTGCCGGGTTGCCGTCATGAAAACAGAGTCGACTCCAGGCTTTGAGTCGATGTCGGAGAAGCCCATCGGTTTCCTGGTTGTTGTTCTGCATGCCGGCAGGAAGGACAAAGGGGTTGTCCTCCTCCTCACACAGATCAGCGAGCAGGATGTCCTGTTGGTTGGTTATCTCACGCAGGGCCTTGTTCAATTCGCCTTGCTCTTCATCGAAGAATTCTCCCAGTTTCAAGATCAGTCGCGACTGCCAGAGCAGCAGTTTCGCCTCTTCTTGCTCCTTGATGTCACTTCGTTGCAACAGGTTGGACAGAATTGAGTTTTTCGACTCCGGTTGGTCCCGGCGGTTGAGGCCTGCCAGGGTCAGCATGCTCAGTTGGCTGGTATAATCAACACCGCGCTGCCTCATGTCATGCACTAAGGCAAGAAACCGTTCGCGCTGGTCGCCCAGCGGTACCGGGGTAAACCGCTGCAGCCGCCCCAACTGTTGGGAATGCTCAATAAAGGAAGGGGTGACCCCTTGTTGCGCGGGTTCGTTTTCAATGGCTTGCATGTAGACAACCTGTTCGAAAACCTGTAGAAGGGGGAAAAGGAGACGCTCACTGGGAAGGGTTTCCGGAAACACGCAGGCAATGCTTTTATTCATAGTATGAGTACGTTACGGGAAAAAATTACATTTATACTGACGGCCTTGGCCTATGTGCTCTTTCATTTGCGCTTGGGCTCCGATGTGGCTGCCATCTTGACCGGAACGGTCTACCAGGTGCTGCTGACTGCCCCTTACGCCCTTGGTTTTACCTATATAGTCGCGGTTGTTTTCCGTCGGCTTTCGGGAAAGGGGTGGCTCCCCTGGGATCGGTTGATGCGGGTTTTCTTCACCGTCGGCATTTTCTTTGCTTTCTTTTTTGCCCTGTACGAGCATGCCAGCCAGGGGCAACCGCTGGTCGACCGGGAGTTGCGGGACAACTCTAGCGCAGCACGGTTTTTGGAGGATGTAATCCGGAAGGTGCAGTAGTGTTCGGCATGAGGAGGCAGTTCGGCCCCATGATGGTACCGGGGCTGGTGACCGCGTTACATCCGGTTTGAGTCCCGTCTCCCATGATGGCGCCAAATTTGCGCAGACCGGTATCGAGCATGCCGCTCGCTGTCCGGAGCGGGACATTGCCAGGGAAAAAACGCAGGTTGGCGCATTTGGTGCCCGCCCCGAGGTTGACATTGTTACCGAGGATCGAATCCCCCAGATAGGCAAAATGGCCGGCCTTGGCGTCGTTGAGGAAGATCGTGTGTTTGACCTCGGTGGTGTGACCGACGACGCAGCGTTTGCCGATCAGGCAGTTACCGCGCAGGTAAGCCCCCTGACGAATCTCCGAATTGTCGCCGATGATGGCCGGAGATTTGATCATTGCACCCGACTCGATCAGTACGCCCTTGCCGATTTTGATGTTCTTTCCCACCATCACCGCCCCAGCCATGACCACGGAAGCTCCTTCGAGGAACTGGCCGTTTTCCCATATCGAAAGACCGCCCTTAGTGGTGTCGCCGTAGGTGATGATGCATTCTCGGGCGTTTCGCAGTTTGCCGTTAAAAAAAATGTACGGGCTATCCAGCGGCACTCCGTCGGTAATGCAGACATGCTGAAAGGTGGGAGCGGTCTGGCTGGCGACATAGGCCCGCAGTTTTTTCAGCGGACCCCAGACATAGGCGCAGTCGGCAAAGAGTTCTTGGTCGGAAAAATCAGTAAGATTAAAAAATGACCCGATGGTCAGCATAGTCGGCTCCAGGCAAGCGGGTGAACGGAATGTTGCACGATAGCCTTTCTATATTGAGCCCCCGGCATTTATTCAAGGGAAATATTCTCTGCTGTTAAGGGCAGAGCGCCGCCTTGACTTCGGATGGGGTTATGTTTACTATCGTGGGACAATTCAGCACTAGCAATCGCTTGAGGCGATTTTAAGGAGGGGAACGTGGAATTTGATGATTCATTATCGACCAGTATGGGTGACTTCGGGGAGCAGACGCAGGATCTGGAGATTCCCGAATCCCTGCCCATGATGGCCGTCCGGGATGTCGTTGTCTTTAATTATATGATCATCCCGTTGTTTGTCGGCCGGCCTGGTTCGATCGAAGCCGTGAATGAGGGTCTGAACAGCAACAAGTTGCTGATGCTGGTGACCCAGAAAGATCCGACCAAAGACGACCCCGAGGAGAAAGATCTCTACGATGTGGGCATGGTTTCGATGATCATGCGCACTCTCAAGCTGCCCGACGGACGGCTCAAGGTTCTGGTGCAGGCCCTGTCCAAGGCTAAAATCCGTTCCTACCTCCAGAAAAAACCGTTTTACCGGGTTGAGATCGATCTGGTCGAAGAACCGGAATCCCCCGAAATCACCGTCGAGACCGAGGCGCTGATGCGGACCGTGCGCGAGCAGACGGAAAAGATTATGTCGTTGCGTGGTCTGCTCTCCTCGGATTTGATGATGATCATCAATAATATCGAGGAACCTGGACGTCTGGCTGATCTGGTTGGCTCTAACCTGCGGTTGAAGATATCGGAATCGCAAAAAATTCTCGAAACTGTCGATCCTACCGAACGGTTGCGCCTGGTGGCTGATCTGCTCCATAAGGAACTGGAAGTCTCCACGGTTCAGGCCAAGATTCAATCGGACGCTAAGGAGGAGATGTCGCGCAGCCAGCGGGAGTATTTTCTTCGTGAGCAGATCCAGGCCCTGAAACGGGAACTCGGCGATGAGGACGGCTACTCCCAGGAGATCGACGAACTGCGCAAGCAGTTGCGCAAGAAGAAAATGCCGAAGTACGTTAAGAAGGAGGCCCGCAAGCAGTTGCGACGGCTGGAGATGATGCATCCCGATGCCTCCGAGGCGACCATTGTTCGCACCTATCTCGACTGGTTTCTCGACTTGCCGTGGAGGCAATCATCCACGGATCTGTTGGATCTGAAAGTGGCGGCCAATGTCCTTGATGAGGACCACTACGGCCTGGATCGGATTAAGGAACGCATCCTCGAATACTTGGCGGTACGCAAGCTCAACGCCGACACCAAGGGGCCAATCATCTGCTTTGTCGGCCCGCCCGGTGTGGGCAAGACCTCGCTGGGCCAGGCTATCGCCAAGGCCATGGGGCGCAAGTTTTATCGCCTATCCCTGGGCGGCATGCGCGACGAGGCGGAAATTCGCGGTCATCGCCGCACTTATATTGGTGCACTGCCTGGCCGGATACTCCAGGGGTTAAAGAGTGTCGGCACCAACAATCCGGTGTTCATGATGGACGAGATCGATAAGATCGGCGACGATTATCGCGGCGATCCTTCCTCGGCCCTGCTGGAGGTCCTCGATCCGGAGCAGAACAACACCTTCTCCGATCATTACATGAACCTCCCCTTTGATCTTTCCAAGGTTATGTTCATTACCACGGCCAACCGCAGTGACACCATTCCCGGACCGCTGCTCGACCGCATGGA
>JBBQCO010000033.1:0-27807 GCA_038318785.1 Desulfobulbales bacterium
GAGAAGATGGTGATCGCCAATAAATACCTGTTGCCCCGCCAAATCAAGGAAAATGGTATTAAAGTCAGCCAGATCAAGATCGACGCTGCCACCTTGGAGGCCATTACCAGCAAGTACACCCACGAGGCCGGTGTACGCAACCTGGAGCGTGCCTTGGGCAAGGTCTGTCGGAAAATTGCCCGCAAGGTCGCTGAAGGGGGCAAGGGCCCTTATGTGATCTCGGAAAAAACAGTGGAAAAATATTTGGGGCCTCCCAAATTTTTGCCGGAAACCGAATTGGACACCAGCTCTCAGCCCGGCCTGGTTATCGGGCTGGCCTGGACCGAGGTCGGCGGCGAACTGCTGCACATCGAAACCTCGGTGTTACCGGGTAAGGGCAAACTGCTCCTCACCGGCCAATTGGGCGAGGTGATGAAGGAGTCCGCCCAGGCAGCGCTTAGCTACTGCCGCAGCCGCAACAAGATGTTGGGTGTGGAGCCTGAGTATTTCGACTTGGTCGATGTGCATATCCATGTTCCGGCGGGCGCCATTCCCAAGGACGGTCCATCGGCCGGTATTACCATGACCACGGCTTTGTTTTCGGCCATCAGCGGTAAAGTGGTGAAGCGGGGTTTCGCCATGACCGGCGAGGTGACCTTGCGTGGCCGGGTCCTGCCTATTGGCGGTCTGAAGGATAAGGCCTTGGCGGCACTGCGCGCTGGCATCAGTAAAGTCATTATCCCAGAGGAGAATCAAAAGGATTTGGTCGAAATTCCTGAGGAATTGCGCAAGAAAATCACCTTTTTTCCGGTCAAGCACATGGATGAGGTGATCGAATTGGCCTTGGGGAAAATCCCCGTGCGCAAGAACCAACCCAAACAGGTCGTCAAGGAAGAAAAATAGTTGAATCCAACCGGGCAGCGCACGCCGTGAAATCGTGTCGCTGCCCGGTCAACTGCCTTTTTCTTCTACCGCAACCTCCTGCTTTCCCTCCATCTTTTCAGTGTATCCATGCGTCGTTTCCTGTTTTTTTTGGTGCCGATTCTCCTCTTTATTGGCGGCACTGGTCTCTGGTATACATCCTACCTGACCACAGGCTCTTCAGGGAGCGGCGAAGTCATTGTTGTTCTACCTAAAGGGGCAGGAGTACGCGGTATCGGCGCCTTGCTGGCAGCAAACGGCATCCTCGAAAACGATATTCGTTACTTGTGTCTGGTTTATTTCTCCGGGCTCAAAACCCGGCTTCAGGCCGGAGAGTACAGCATCCCCCTGGGGTTGACCCCACCCGAAGTCCTGCAACTCCTGGCAAAGGGCAGTACCCTTCGTCATCATGTCACCATTCCCGAGGGCGTAACCGCCGAACAGATAGCTACTTTCTTTGAGAAAGATGGCTGGATTAAGCGAGATCGTTTTCTCACTCTTGTTCAGGATATCGAGTTTATAAAAAAACTGGGAATTGATGCCGTGAACCTGGAAGGGTATCTTTTTCCGGAAACCTATACCCTAGTCCGCAATGAAACCAACGAACCGTCGGTGATCCGAATGATGGTGGATCGCTTTCAGCAGGTCTGGAAGGACCTCAATGTCCAGGAAGCGTACGGTCTCAATCGTCATCAACTCCTTACCCTGGCCTCGGTCGTGGAAAAGGAAACGGGAGCTGCCTCGGAGCGTCCGCTGATCGCTCGTGTTTTTTACAATCGGCTGACGAGAAAAATGCGTTTGCAGTCAGACCCCACCGTTATCTATGGCATTCGCGATTTTAACGGCAACCTGACCAAGGCTGATCTGAAAAAAGAAACACCGTATAACACCTACATTATCCCCGCCTTGCCACCGGGGCCCATTTGCAGCCCCGGACGCGCAGCCTTGGAAGCAGTGCTTCGTCCGGCTGATTCGGAGGCGCTCTATTTTGTCTCGAAAAACGACGGCACCCATATTTTCTCCACCAACTTGGCGGATCACAACCAGGCCGTTCAGGTCTATCAGCGCCGGACCGTGAACGACCTTCGGGGGCAGTAGAGGCAATCTGGTTTGTCTTGCTTGAGGTTACTTCCCGCCCTTCCTTCTGCATCTCGTTGCTTCCGTGATGAAAATAATTCGAGCGAGTACCCGCAATCATCAATTTCCTTGTTTTTAATTAAATTAGTGTTATGTTCGCGCGCAGAAGTAGAACATGCGGTATTCTCGATGGTTAGGTTTTTAATTCTCTTTCCTAAATTTAAAAAACAGCCTAGAAAATCGCATGGACGGAACATTCAGCCCAAGACAAGGAGAAACAGGGAACAATGTTGAAAGGAACAGTGAAGTGGTTTAACGAGTCTAAAGGTTTCGGTTTTATTGAGCAGGAAGCAGGCAAGGATGTTTTTGTCCACTACTCTGCCATCAGTGGATCGGGTTTCAAGACACTCAATGAGGGCGACAAGGTTCAGTTCGAAATTGTTGACGGGCCAAAGGGACCGGCGGCCGCCAACGTTATGAAACAGTAATTCAAATTGTTTTCTCAAGCCCGGCGGGATGACCTCTGCCGGGTTTTTTTTGTGAAGAGCCTGGGGATTAGCTTCCCCTGCTTTTCCTTATAGTTGCGTATTTTTCCAGTCACTATCGGGCGGATCCGCATAGCCCGGACGTGTCCTTTGCGGCAGTCCGGGAGTCAGTTTTCTTAGGTTGATCTCATTTTGAAAATCGCTCTTGTTCAGACAAACCCGATCATCGGCGCCTTTGAGCGGAACCTTCGGCAGGTCCTCGATTGGACCCGAAAGGCAAAACGGGATGGATGTGATCTTGTTGTTTTTCCAGAATTAACGCTGTGCGGCTATCCGCCTCAGGATTTGCTGGAGCGCGCTTCCTTCCTCGACGCCCATGATCGAGCCCTGGCCGATCTCGTCAGAGGATTGGACGGCATCACCTGCATTGTCGGGGCGCTGGAACGGCGACAAGGCCCGGGAAAACCTCTGTACAATTCCGCTTATGTACTTGAGAAAAATAAGATCGCCTTTCGGGCGCGTAAGCGGTTGTTGCCCACCTACGATGTCTTTGACGAAACCCGGTATTTCGAACCAGGGACAATGTCGACCGTTTTTCCTTTTAAGGGGTTGCATTGCGGCCTGACCATTTGTGAAGACATTTGGTGGAAGAGCGAGGCATATCAGGCAAACCCGCTCAAGGATTTTGCGGTTGGCCCGATTGTCCCCGACTGCCTGATTAATATCTCCGCCTCACCCTATCATCACGGCAAATTGCAGGAACGCCAGCATGTATTTGGCCAACTGTGCCGGAATAACAATCTCCCTTTGCTCTACGCCAACCAGGTTGGCGGTCAGGATGGCCTTATTTTTGACGGCCACTCGATGGTGATGACTCCCACCGGAACCCTCTGCGGGGTTGCCGCCGGTTTCTCCGAGGACATGCTGATTATTGACAGCGAGGACTGGGACAAGGCTGGTCGGGGAACGATGGAGGATAGTGTTGCCGAGGTCGAGGCGGCGCTAGTTCTTGGTGTGCGCGATTATCTCCACAAGACCGGATTTCATAAAGCGGTGCTCGGGTTATCGGGAGGCATCGATTCAGCGGTCACCGCTGTTCTCGGATGCCGCGCCTTGGGTCCGGAGAACGTCCTCTGCGTTGCCATGCCTTCGCCCTACACCTCCCAGCAATCCATCGATGAAGCTCGCCTGCTGGCGAAGAACTTGGGCTGCGGTTTTGAAATCATCGGCATTTCTGCGGTTATGGAAGCCTACCATGCGGCCTTGGCTCCCCTTTTTGCCGGGCTTGCGGAAGATACCACCGAACAAAATATCCAGGCCCGGATCCGAGGCAACCTGCTCATGGCCCTGTCGAATAAATTTAATCGGCTCTTGCTGTCTACCGGCAACAAATCGGAGATGGCCGTGGGCTACTGCACCCTTTACGGTGACATGAGCGGCGGGTTGGCGGTAATCGCTGACGTGCCCAAGACCATGGTCTACGAACTTGCCCGATGGATGAACAGGGACCACGAGGTGATTCCCGAGGGAATCATCACCCGACCGCCGACAGCGGAACTTAAGCCGGATCAATGCGATCAGGACGATCTGCCGCCCTATGAAATCCTTGATGCCGTGCTGCAAGCCTATTTAGAAGAACACAAGGGCATAGAGGAAATTGCCGCCGGCGGCATCGATGAACGACTGGTGCGGGATATTGTGCGGCGGATCAAATTGAACGAATACAAGCGGAAGCAGGCGCCGCTTGGCATCAAGGTGACCACCAAGGCCTTCGGACCGGGGCGCCGTTATCCGGTTGTCCAGGGGTTTTTGGAGTGAGAGAGCCTCGGCGGTAGCCATCTTCGCCGCAAAAGTTCCTTTGACGCTGTTGTTTTTTTTCGTTATCCTGGCCTGACTTTTCCGGTTGTAAACTTCTATTCGAGACGATCAGCAAGCGACATGGCCAGGCCGTCCCGTAGTCTCATGCCTCTCTTTTTCTTTGTCCCGGTCAGCCTCCTGTTGATTGGTTATCTGGTTTTTCGTGAGCACACAACCAAGCGTCCTGATCAGCTGGCTGTTACTACCGCCGGCATGGTCGAGATGTGTCTGAATTGCCACACCAAGGAAAAGCTGGACGGCGCTCACGACAGTCTGGTGGTCGGCTGCTCACCCTGTCATCTGGGCGATTCTCTCGCTATTGACAAGGATAAGGCCCATGCGGGCATGGTTCTCAATCCCGGTGATTTGCGTTGGGTCGGCAAAACCTGCGGGGTCGAGGGCTGCCATCCGGCTGACGTCCACAAAGTCAAGAATTCCCTGATGGCCACCAACCGCGGCATCCTGTCCACCCTGCTGTACTATTGGGGCGAACGGGAGCATCAGAATGCCGACATCACGGTCGAGCAGTTGCTTGCAAGTGGTGAGACCTCACTTGCCCTTGATTACTACCGCAAGCTCTGCGGCACCTGCCATCTTTGGAAACAGAAAAACGATCTGCCCGGTGCCCCGGCTTTTTTTAACGAAAAAGGCGGAGGCTGCTCTGCCTGTCATTACATCCTGCCGCCAGGGACGCCCCGCAACACCGTGACCTCGGAGATTCCCGAGGCCGATCAGGCGGAGGCGAAGAAAAACCGGCCCCATCCCTTGGTTGTTAAAAAGGTACCGGAAGATAACTGCATCCGCTGCCACAATCGTTCCGGCCGCACCGGTCTCTCCTACATTGGAATTTTTGAGGCCGAGGGCTACGGCACACCCTTTGAGAAGGGGCAGCACTCCTCGCAACGGTTGCCCGGGGATCGCTTTTATCTGAAAATTGCCGAGGATATTCATCATGTCAAGGGGATGGTTTGTATCGACTGCCATACCCGCGACGAAATCATGGGGGATGGGACCAGCTATGCCCATTACGAGGAACAGGTGGAGATAACCTGTCAGAGCTGCCATGATGCTCAGCCGGGCATGACCCGCAAACAGAAGCAGTTGAACAATGTCAGCGAAAAACAAGGGCAGTTCGTCCTTACCGGCAAGATCGACGGCAAAGAACATCCGCTGCGTCCGCCTGCCCCACAGGCCTGCATTGCTCCCGAACATAAGCGCGTTACCTGCGCGGCCTGTCATTCCACTTGGGTGCCGCAGTGTTACGGTTGCCACGTCAAGCGGGACAAGCGGGAAACCCATCTCGACAAACTAACGCTTAAAGAAACCCCGGGCTGGTGGGAGGAGGGGCGTTCCTACATCCGCTACGAGAAACCGATGCTGGCGGTCTGGGGGGAAAAGGTGGTGGTGGTGACACCAGGATGCCAGGATCTGGTGACGCTGATCGATGAAAAAGGCGCCTCCGATGGGGGCTTCAACCGCTTTACCATGGCGGCGATTAACCCCCATACCATCCAGGCCAAGGGGCGCTCCTGCAAGGATTGCCATGCTTCACCCAAAACCGTGGGGCTAGGTGAAGGCACGGTGGTGAAAAAAGGGGGGGGATGGCAATTTTTTCCAGTGGATCGCGGAGTGGCGAGCGAGCAAGGGCAAACACCGGGTTTCGATACCTTTGTGACTATCGACGGCACACCGCTGCAGCACGGTTCACGCAAGGATCTGCGCCCTTTTAATGGCGAGGAGTTGCAGCGAATCCTCCGGATTGGCCTCTGTCTTGATTGTCACAGCGCTCCCGATGATCCCGCCTATCGCAATTTTGATCGGCAACGGCCCTGTCCGGTCTTCAAGGAGCCGTGAGAGACCTGTCGTTGCTCTCAAAATATTCAGGTCCCTTTTTTGCTCTTGTTAAATTTTTTTAAAAGCGTTAGAGCCCACTGGTTTTTATTAACCGGAGATTGATACATGGAAGGAGTACAATGATGTTTTCTGAAAAATTCGTGCTTGCAGATCGAGTGCTGCAAGTGGCCCCCTCGCCGACCCTTGCGGTCAATGCCAAGGCAAAGGCGCTCAGGGCCGCAGGTGCCGATATCTTGAATTTCAGCGTGGGAGAACCGGACCTGTCCACCCCTAGCCATGTCTGCGAGGCCGGGAAAAAGGCCATTGATGATGGGCACACGAGGTATACTCCGGCAGCGGGTATCCCGGAACTGCGGGAGGCCGTGTGCGCCAAACTGAAAAAAGACCAGGGGTGGGACTATGTGCCGGACCAGGTGCAGATCAGTTGCGGCGGCAAGCACGGACTCTATAATATATTCCAGGCGATCGTGAATCCCGGAGACGAGGTGCTCATTCCCTCGCCCTATTGGGTTTCCTATCCGCCTATGGTCCAGTTGGCCGGCGGCACCCCGGTGATTGTCCCGCTGAGGCAAGAGAGCGATTTCGATATTGATCCGTCGATTTTGGCGCAATACGTCACCAGCAAAACCAAGGCGATCGTGCTCAACAGCCCGTCGAATCCGACCGGAGCTGTTTATTCGCCGGCAGCGCTTGCCGAGGTCGCCAAAATGGCCTATGCCAACGGTTGGCTGGTGATCACCGACGATATGTACGAAGATCTTTTCTATGGAGAAGGCAAGGTTCCCCATATCCTCCATGCCGATCCGCGCTTGAAGGACCAGGTCGTGCTGTCTAACGGCGTGTCCAAGTCCTTTGCCATGACCGGTTGGCGCATCGGCTATTCCGTGGGCCCGCGCGAAGTGATCAAGGCGATGAACAAGATTCAGAGCCAGTCCACCTCAAATCCGGCCGCGCCTTCCCAGTATGCTGCCCTTGCCGCTTTGACCGGGCCCCAGGATTTTCCGCGGCAACTGCGCGAGGCCTTTATTCCGCGCCGGGCCTTTTTTGTCGAGGCGTTGGAGTCCATTACGGGCGTGAGTTGCGTGAACCCCATGGGCGCCTTCTATGTTTTTCCCAATTTCTCGGCTTATTACGGCAAAACCTTCAACGGCCAGATTATCGACGGATCTGTTGCTCTTGCCGATTATTTCCTCGGGGAAGCGAAGGTGGCCTCCGTGCCTGGAGCCGCCTTTGGTGCCGATGCGTTTATCCGTTTTTCCTTTGCCACTTCGATGGAGAATATCAAAAAAGGCATGGACCGGATCACGAAGGCGCTTGCCGCCTTACAATAAATAGGATGCCCCATAAAAAAACCGGGCAGGGAGTGCTCCTCTGCCCGGTTTTGATGGTTCCGGTTTACTGGCATGGGCGTTGAACACTACCGTTTCGGTTCCTCCTGCTGCTGAGAAGACAGCGTGTAGTCTTGGCCGAATTTGCTTTTGGCCAACAGTGACTGCAGTTTCCATGGCGACGAGAGACATTCCCGGCCCAAATGATTTTTCGCCACTACCTCGCAGAATTTGAGGAATTCGGCCATGAGCCGGGTGATAATCTTGTCCTTGTGCTGGATGATCCAGAGTTGCCGGCTCATGTCCATACCCTCGATGGGCAAGATTTTCAGCCAGCCTTCCTCCGCCTCCCGGCAGACCGTCAGCATGGACAGGCAGGCAGCGCCGACTCCGGATTCCACGGCCTTCTTGATCGCCTCTGTATGTCCGGTTTTGGTGACCACCTTGAGCATGGAAGCATAGCGGCCCAGCTTTTTGATGAAGATTTCGGCGGTTCCCGATCCTTCCTCACGGATGACCCAACTGGTCTCCTTGAGGTCTTCCGGGATTTGGAAGGTTGAGCGATCGGCCAGTTTGTGGGTGGAATTGACAATGATCCCCAATTCATCCTCGAACCAGGAGGTGGCGACCAGCGAGTCGACGTTGATGTCCCCCTCGACGAATCCGAGATCAGCCTGTCCCGTGGCCACCAGTTTCTCGGCGGTCATGGTGTTCACTACCAGCATGTTGATATGCGCCTCGGGGTGCAGCTGCATGAAGGAGCCGATGAGATAGGGAAGAACATAGTTGCCAAGCGTCGAACTGGCAACGATCTCAAGCACACCGGCCACCGCACCCTGCTGTTCGGTGAGGATGGTCTCGATGTTGGCCACTTGGTGGAGAATGGCCTTCGACAGGGGAAGGAGGTAGCGGCCTCGGTCATTGAGGAGCAGGCTGCGGCCATGACGGTCAAACAGCGGGCCGCCCAGCTGGTTTTCCAGTTCACCCAAGGCCATGCTCACCGCCGACTGGGTGAGCAGGAGCTTCTTGCTGGCCCGGGTCACCTGTTGCGTTTCAGCGACGGCTATGAATATTTCAAGTTGTCTGAAGGTAATGGCCATGAGAGTCTTTCTATCAGTTCGACTGAATCTATCTATGATCGGAATTGAAAGCTAAGCGCTAAACTAACACTTCCGAAAAATAGGTCAACGACTTTTCGGTGGCGCCGGCCACTATTTCAGGGGCTGAGAAGAATGTCTCCGCCTTTTTTTACCGGAATTCTACTTGACATCAGGGGTGCTTTTCAGTAGCCTGATAAAATGTCTTGATTAAACGCATCAGTTGGATTGATGCGCCGTGATTGGCGCTGTTGAGGAGAAAATGATGGATCAGGTTGTGCTCACCAATATCATTTACGTGACCCTGTTTCTAATCGGGGCACTGTTGTTCGGGTTTGGCCCGATCATCATTGTCAAGCTGCTCAGTCCCTCGTCGCATACCCGGCAGACCGCAGGCCGCGCTAAACAGTTGATCGAGTGCGGTATGGAGCCCATCGGCAGCGCCTGGATACGCTTTGGCATCGTTTATTATCTCTATGCCCTGATTTTCCTTGCTTTTGATGTCGACGTGCTTTTTCTTTTTCCGGTGGCAGTCGCCTACAATAGTCCGGAATTAGGTCTCCAGGATTTTTATGAGATTGTATTGTTTGTCGCCATTCTTTCATTAGCCATTGTCTATGCTTGGCGCAAAGGAGTGTTCACGTGGGAGAAGAAAACGTACCTTCATCAATAGTGCAGTTCGCTCAACTCGACACACTGCTCAATCTTGGCCGGGCCAATTCGCTCTGGCCCATGACCTTCGGGCTGGCCTGTTGCGCTATTGAAATGATGTGCACCGGCGGTTCCCGCTTCGACATCTCCCGTTTCGGCGCCGAGGTTTTCCGACCTTCGCCGAGGCAGAGCGATGTCATGATTGTGGCGGGGACCATCAACAAAAAACTGGAATTGGCGGTCAAGACCCTTTATGACCAGATGCCCGAACCCAAATGGGTGATTGCCATGGGGAACTGCGCCATCAGCGGCGGGCCGTTCAAGGTAAAGGGCAATTACAATGTGGTGGAAGGGGCGGACAAACTGTTTCCGGTAGACGTCTATATCCCCGGCTGCCCACCGCGTCCCGAAGCCTTGCTCGAGGGGATCATGACCCTTGAGGAAAAGATTACCGGAAAGCGCCGCTGGCCGCGGGCGGATCCAGGCTGAAGCGGGGGGGAGCAAGAGTGATGGAACTATTGGAAAAAACGCGGAGCGCCTTGGCGGTGCTTTTTCCGGAAATCGCTCCGGTTTTGGTAGCGGAAGGGGAGGGCGGCCAGGAAACACCGCCGAGGGAAGCCGGCGTCCTTGCGACCGATCCGGCTAAGCATGGAAGTCATCTCGACGTTCTCTGTGGTCCCGATCAGGTGGTGGCCGTCGCGCGGATTATGGATCGTGAGGGCTATTTTCTTGAGGCTATCTCCGGGGTCGATTGGCTCGACAAGCAGCAACTGGAAGTCATCTATGACTACAACCGTCTGGGTGACTCTCACTGTCGGGTCATGGTGCGTACCTTCATTCCCCGGAGCGAACCGGTTGTGCCGACCATTGCCAGTGTCTTTCCGGCAGCCGATTGGCACGAGCGCGAAACCTTTGATTTCTACGGCGTCCATTTCCAGGATCACCCCAATCTGATCCGTATTCTCCTGCCGGAAGATGCCAATTTCCATCCCCTTCTCAAGGATTTTATGCCATGACCGTCCCCATTTACCTGCGGCATGATGAAACCTTTGTCCTCAACCTGGGGCCGCAGCATCCCGCCACCCACGGTGTTCTTCGGGTCAAGCTCACCATGGACGGCGAGTACATTGTCAAGGCCGAACCGGTGCTGGGGTATATCCACCGGATGCACGAAAAAATGGCCGAAGGCGGCTCTTTTGCCCAGTTCATGCCCAATACCGCCCGCATGGATTACCTCCATGCCCTGGCCTTTAATCATGGCTGGGCCTTGGTGGTGGAAAAGGCGGCGGGCATTGAGGTGCCCGAGCGGGCCGAGTACATCCGGGTGATCACCGTTGAACTCAACCGGGTCGCCAGCCACCTGTTGTGGTGGGCTGCCTTTCTGCTTGATCTTGGTGGATTCACCCCTTTGCTCTATGCCTTTGACGACCGCGAGAAGATCATCGATTTGCTGGAGCGGGTGACCGGTTCCCGGCTGACCTACTGCTATATGCGTTTTGGTGGGGTCTACAATGACATCGACGACGAGTTCATCACCGGCACCCGCGATTTCATCAAACGCCTCCGCGGCCGCATGCCCCGCCTTTATCACGACCTCGTCACCCATAACATCATCTTGATTAAGCGGATCAAGGATATCGGCATCATCAGCCCGGAACAATGTCGCCGCTACGGCGCTACCGGCCCGGTGGCCCGGGGGTCCGGCATCAATTACGATATCCGCAAGAACGAACCCTATTCGGTCTACCCAGAGTTCGATTTCGATGTGCCGGTCTTTGACGAGTGCGATTCCATGGCCCGGTACATGGTGCGTATGCACGAGATGGAGCAGTCGTTGCGCATCATTGAGCAGGCCCTGGACAAACTCCCCGATGGCCCGGTCATGGGCAAGGCGCCGAAGGTGCTTAAGCCTGAGGCGGGCTACTATTACTCGGCAGTGGAAACCGCCCGGGGTTCGCTTGGTCACCGTCTGGTCTGCGACGGCGGCAAAAATCCCTACAAGCTCAAACTGCGCTCGCCGACCTTCTCCAATCTGAGTCTGTACGGCGAGGTGGCTGAGGGTATGCTGCTGGCGGATGCCCTGGCTTTCATGGGCAGTCTGGATCTGGTTATCCCCGAGATCGACCGCTGATCAGGGAGGGAGAGTTTATGGAAACAAGTATTTGGCGCGCTCTTTTTTATCTGGTGGCCATCATGGCCTTTGCCGGCCTCAATGCCGCCTATCTCGGTTGGTGCGAGCGTAAGGGCGCGGCTCGAATCCAGCGGCGCATCGGACCGTGTGAGGCCGGGTATGCCGGCCTGCTGCAACCCCTGGCCGACGGCCTGAAGTTGATGAGCAAGCAGTTGCTGGTGCCTGATGGAGTCGATGGCATCATCTTCCGGGTGGCGCCGGTGCTGGCCATGATCCCGGCCATTACTTCCATGGTGGTCATTCCTTTTTCCGACAATATCGGGGCGCGGGCGATGGAGCTCTCCGTCCTGCTCCTCTTTGCCTTGGCCTCTATCGGCATGATCGCCATTCTGCTCGGCGGCTGGGCCTCGGGCAACAAGTACGCCATCATCTCCGCTGCCCGCTCGGTTTCGCAGAATTTGGCCTATGAGATCCCCATGCTGATCACGGTGATCACTGTGGTGATGATGTCCGGGTCGATGAATCTGCGCGATATCGCCATCGATCAGCAGGGTGGCTTCTGGCACTGGAACATCTTCCGCTTGGAGAATGGTCATTTCCTGACCATGTGGATCTCCTTCATCATCTTTTTCATCTGCTCGGTGGCTGAAACCAACCGGGCGCCTTTTGACATGGCCGAGGCCGAATCTGAGCTGGTGGCCGGGTTCATGACCGAATACGGTTCCATGGGTTTTGGCCTGTTCATGATGGGCGAGTACCTCAATATCGTGGTCGGCGCCTGCCTGACCGCCACCCTCTTTCTCGGTGGTTGGGACTGCCCCTTTGGTCTGACGCCGGGCGTCTGGTGGTTTCTGATCAAAATCTACATCCTGATTTTCACCTTCATCTGGATTCGCTGGACCTACCCGCGCACCCAGATCTACCGGTTGTTGAACCTGAGCTGGAAAATCCTGATTCCCTTTTCGTTGGCTAATCTGCTGATTACCGCAGCTCTGATCAAGGTATTCTGAATATGAGTGGCTATTGGAGTGATATTTTTACCGGCAGCAAAAGCCTGATCACCGGCTTGGCCATCACCGCCCGGGAGTTTTTTAAACCGGTGGTGACCGAGCAGTACCCCTACGAGGTGCCGACGATGACTCCCCTGTTTAGGGGACACATCGAGCTGATCGGCAACGAGGAGACCGGGGAACCCAACTGTGTAGTCTGCGGCATGTGCCAACGGGCCTGCCCCTCGGTTTGTATCAGCCT
Organism: Desulfobulbales bacterium; assembly: GCA_038318785.1. Lineage (GTDB taxonomy): Bacteria > Desulfobacterota > Desulfobulbia > Desulfobulbales > Desulfobulbaceae > Desulfobulbus. The sequence continues at coordinate 12,632 of JBBQCO010000033.1, forward strand.
GGACGGCAAGAAAAACGAGGGCGGCAAGGGCAAGGTGCTGACCAGCTATGTGCTTGATTTCACCAAGTGTAGCCTCTGCGGTTCCTGCGTCGAGAGTTGCAACTTCAACGCACTGCGTTTTTCCAAGGTGTACAACCTGGCCAGTTTCGACAAGAACGATTTTATTATGGATTTAATGAAAAGGCTGGAGGAGCAGAACCGATGCAAGCACTAGTCTGTCAACCGGCTGCCGCTCCGGCCCTCTTTTCCGCCGAGGGGATGGTCGGGGTTATTTTTCTGCTGACCGTGGCCCTGGTGGTGACCGGTGCATTGATCGCGGTCAACGCCCAGCGGCTGGTCCGTGCCGTTGCCGGCCTGGCCGTCTGTTTCACCGGCTTGGCCGGGGTCTATTATTTCCTGCTCAGTCCCTTCCTCGCCATGATGCAACTGCTCATCTATGTCGGTGCGGTTTCGATTCTGATCGCCTTCGGCATCATGATGGCCACACCGGAGGAGCAGCAGGCGGCGGGCATGAAGCACCGCTCGATCCTCGCCGGACCCCTGGCTTTCAGTGTCGGCGCCCTGATCTTTGCCGCACTGACCGTGCTCGGTCTGAAAACCCAGTGGCAGGTCTTCCCCCGGCAGGGTTCTTTTGATATTAAAGCAGTGGGCATGTCGCTCCTGACCACCAATTCACTGGTTTTTGAACTCATTTCCATCGTCCTGCTCCTGGCCATCATCGGCGCCTTGGTGCTGGCGCAGAGGGGGAGGAACTAACCCGATGCAACTGCTCAATTTGTATAATTGTCTGCCGACCTACCTGGTGCTTGGCGCCCTGCTGTTCGCCTTCGGGGTGTATGGCATGGTAGCCCGCCGGACGGTGATCGGCATGCTGATCTCTTCGGAATTTATTCTTGCCGCCGCTTCAACTAACTTCATGGCTTTTAATCGCTTTCTGGCGCCGGACCCGGTGGTCGGCCAGATCTTCACCCTGTTCATCATGGCCATTGCCGCCGCTGAAGCCGCCATCGCCATCAGCATCATGATCGCCGTCTACCGGAATTACAAAACCATCGAGACCGACGATCTTGTTGATCTACAGGGGTAATTGGAGAAAATGACCATGGACGCCGTTACCGTCGCCGAACAAATTGTCAAAAACTCCAACCTGCTGCTGGCGGTGATTATCCCGCTCTTTGGCAGCTTGGTGGTCATGACCCTGAAAAACCATCCGAATCTGCGCGAATTTGTCTCTGCCAGTGCCTCGGTTCTACTGTTCCTCATGGTGCTTTCCTTCATCCCAGCCCTGAAGGCAGGCCAGACTCTGGTCTATCCGCTCTTTCAGTTGCTGCCTGGGCTGTCCATAACCCTGCGCGCCGACGGTTTTTCCATGATCTTTGCCATGGTCGCCTCCTCGCTGTGGATGATCGCCGTGTTCTATTCCATGGGCTATATGCGGGCCCATCACGAGCCTTGCCAGACCCGGTTCAACGCCTGTTTTGCCCTGGCCATTTTCGGAGCCATCGGTGTAGCCTTCTCCGACAATCTGCTCACGCTCTATCTCTTCTACGAGATTGTCTCGGTCTGCACTTACCCGTTGGTTGCCCACCATCAGGACGAGGAATCCTACGAGGGGGCGCGGAAATATATTATCTACCTGACCACCACCGCCAAGTTCTTTCTGCTACCGGCGCTGATCCTCATCTATGTGCTCGCTGGTACTCTCGATTTTCCGCACAATATCAACACGGGCATGATCCCCACTTCGGCCACCGATTGGGTGGTGACCATGCTCTACATCTTCTGCATTTTGGGATTTGCCAAGAATGGCGTCATGCCCTTTCATCACTGGCTCCCCGGCGCCATGGTCGCTCCGACACCCGTTTCGGCTTTGCTGCATGCGGTGGCGGTGGTAAAGGTCGGGGTCTTCTGTACCACCCGGACCATGCTCTACGTCTTTGGCGTTGACACCATGGACCGGCTCAATCTGGGCATCCCCACCGCCTACTTTGTCGGCTTCACCATCCTGGTGGCCTCGATGATCGCCTTGTCCAAGGATAACCTCAAAGCGCGGCTGGCCTACTCCACGGTCAGTCAACTGTCCTATATCATTCTCGGCGTGGCCTTGTTGACGCCGCATGCCATCGAAGGCGGCCTGATCCACATCGTCAACCACGCCTTTGCCAAGATCACCCTGTTCTTCTGTGCCGGTGCTATCTACATCGCGGCCCATAAGAAGTATATTTCGGAGATGAGCGGACTGGGCCGGACCATGCCCTTTACCTTCGGCGCCTTTGCCGTGGCCTCGCTTTCCATGATCGGTGCGCCGCCGGTGGCCGGCTTTGTCTCCAAATGGTATCTGCTGGTTGGTTCGATGGAAGCCCATCAGGTAGGCATCCTCCTGATTCTCATCGCCTCGACCGTGCTCAATGTCGGCTATTTTGCCCCGGTGACCTACAAGGCTTTTTTCGGCAAGCGGCCGGAAGGCGAAACTGAGACCGGCATCAAGGAAGCGCCGCTCAGCATGCTCATACCCCTGCTGATTGCCGCCACCGTTTCGGTGATTATTGGTATCTATCCCAATTTTATGATGCAATTTGTTTGGATGGTGACAGGATGACCACGCTTATTGAATTCGTGCAGACGCATCTGAAAATTGTAATCACGCTCTGTCTCGTGGTGCTGGTCGTCGTCGCCGGATCGTCTCTGCTCATTGACACCCACCACGCCCACACCTGGGTGGAACAGCATGTGCCCTTTTTCTGGTCGCTGTTTGGATTTGCCGCCGCCGCTGTGATCATCGGAATAGCCCGCTGGTTTGGACGGTCCGGTATCCAGGCGCCGACCGATTTTTATGACCGCTCCCCATCAAAACCCTGCGAGGAAGAAGAATGACCTCCAGTTTTATGCATCCCTCTGTGCTGCTGATAGCGGGCGCGCTGCTCCTACCCTTTATCCACGGGCCGCTGCGCAAACCCTATCTTTTCCTGGTGCCCTTGCTGGCCTTGGGTGCCGTGGTGCTCAATACCACCCTCAGCGGCAATTTTGGCGTCGTGTCCTTTCTCGATTGGCAGTTGGTCTTGGGCCGGGTGGACAAGCTCTCCACGGTCTTTGCCCTGATCATGGGGTTGATGGCGGTCATCGGCACTCTCTACGGTCTTCAGGTCGATCGGGCCGGCGAACACATGGCCGCCTGGTTTTATGCCGCCGGGTCGCTCGGCGCCATTTACAGCGGCGATTACCTGAGCCTCTTTCTCTTCTGGGAGATGATGGCTTTTGCCTCGGTCTTTCTCGTCTGGTTCCGGCGAGGGCCGAAGTCGCTACGGGTCGGCTACCGCTACCTCATCATTCACACCATTGGCGGCATCATCCTTCTGGCCGGTATCCTCTTGCGTTATCAGGCGACCGGCAATATCACCTTTGAGCTGATGGATGTCGCCCACCCTGAACTGTATACTTGGCTGATCATGATTGGCTTTGGCCTCAACGCCGCCATGGTGCCGCTCCATTCCTGGCTACCCGAGGCCTATTCCGAGGCCTCCTACAATGGCGCGGTCTTTCTTTGCGCCTTCACTACCAAGACTGCTGTGTACACTCTGGCCAGGGCCTGCGCCGGCATGGACATTCTCGTCGTCCTTGGGGTGATCATGGCCCTGTACGGCGTCATCTACGCGGTGATGGAGAATGACATCCGCAAACTGCTGGCCTGGTCGATCGTTTCCCAGGTGGGCTATATGGTCGCCGGTATCGGCATCGGCACAGAGATGGCCATCAACGGAGCCGTTGCCCACGCCGTTGTTCACATTCTCTACAAGAGCCTGCTGTTCATGGGCGCCGGTTCGGTCCTCTACATGACCGGCAAGACCAAGTTCACCGAACTGGGCGGCTTGTACGCGAAAATGCCGGCCACCTTCTTTTTCACCCTGATCGGTTGTCTGTCGATTTCTGCAGCCCCCTGTTTTGCCGCCTACGCCAGCAAGTCGATGATTATCACCGCCGGTTTTGAGCAGCATCTCAACTGGGCCTCCTGGTTGCTGATGTTCGGCGCCACCGGCACCTTCATGTATAACGGTCTCAAGCTGCCCTATTTTCTTTTCTTCGGCACGAACCATTGCAGCAAGGAAACCTGGGCCAAAGCGAGTGATCCCAGCTGGAACATGCTGATCGCCATGACCTTGGGCGCCACCCTCTGCATCCTGGTGGGCACGGCTCCTGGTTTTCTCTACGCTCTGCTGCCCTATGCGGTGCACTACACCCCGCACACCACCTATCACCTGATGGAAACCCTGCAGTTACTCGGCTTTGCGGCGTTGGCCTTTTTTCTGCTCAAGAAATACGTTGAGCCGGTGGACCGCATCTGCCTCGATGTCGATTGGCTCTATCGCCAAGCCGGCGGTGGATTCCTCTGGCTGATCAAACATCCCCTGCAGTGGTGCGATACTGCCTGGGGCGAGGCCTACCGGGTGGTCGGCCTCTCTTCCCTGATGACCTTGAGCCGTTTCTGGAGCTGGTTTGATTGGCACGCCATTGACGGCGTGGTTGACGGTATTGCCCGCTCTGTCCGGGCGCTTGGCGGTAAGGTGCGGCTTCTGCAGAGTGGTCAGATCCAGATCACCCTGTATTACGCCTTTTCGCTTGCAGCCCTCCTGCTTGTCACCTTCATCTTTTTTCAGCTGCTCTAAGGGGAATTGAGAGAATGGATCTGTTACTTATCAAAGAGGGATTTCCTCTGCTCAGTTTTCTCATCTTCTTGCCGCTGGCCGGGTCTGTGGTCCTGCTCTTCTTTCACGGGGAGACTTTCGCCCGGATGTGGGCAATGATTCTCACCTCATTGACCGCTGTCTGCTCACTTTTCCTGCTCACCGGTTTTGATCCTGCCAGCGCCAAGTATCAGTTTGCCGAGGCCTACACCTGGATTCCACGTTTTCATATCAACTACATTGTGGGTATGGACGGCATTTCGATTCTTCTGGTTCTCCTCACCACCTGCATCATGCCGTTTTGCGTTCTGGCCTCCTGGAAATACATTCAGCATCGGGTGGCGCCCTTTATGTTCTGCCTGCTGATCATGGAAACCTCGATGATTGGCGTCTTTGTGGCCTTGGATTTTGTCCTTTTTTACATCTTCTGGGAGTTCATGCTCATCCCCATGTATCTCCTGATTGCGATTTGGGGCGGGCCGCGCAAGGTTTATGCATCGATCAAGTTCTTTCTCTACACCCTGGCCGGATCTGTCCTGCTGCTGGTGGCCATCATCGCCCTCTATCTCAAATCCGGCAGCTTTTTCATCCCGGAGATGATGTGGCAACCCTATTCGCTCACGTTCCAGGTCCTCATCTTCCTCGCTTTTTTCCTGGCCTTTGCGATCAAGGTGCCGATGTTCCCCTTCCATACCTGGTTGCCGGCTGCCCACGTCGAAGCACCGACCGCCGGTTCGGTCATCCTGGCCTCGGTCCTGCTGAAGATGGGCACCTACGGTATGCTGCGCTTCTGTCTGCCGATCACCCCGGACGCCACCCTGCTGCTGGCTCAGCCGATTCTGTGGCTGTCCATTGCCGGTATCATTTACGGCGGCTTTACCGCTCTGGCCCAGCAGGATATGAAGAAGCTGATCGCCTACTCCTCGGTGGGTCACATGGGCTTTGTCACTCTGGGGATCTTCGTACTCAATACCCGAGGCCTTGAAGGCGCGATTTTGCAGATGATCAACCACGGCGTCACCACCGGCGCGCTTTTCCTCTGTGTGGGCATGATCTATGAGCGCACTCACAGTCGGGAACTGGCCCTGGCTACGGGGGTGGGCAAGTACATGCCTTGGTTCGTCACCTTTCTCGCCTTTTTCTCCCTCTCCTCCTTTGGTTTTCCGGGGACCAACTCTTTTATCGGTGAGTTTCTGGTTCTGGCGGGAGCCTTTGAGCACAGTATCATTCTGGCTTTGGCCGCCATCCCCGGCGCGGTCCTGGCGGCGGCCTATATGCTGCGCATGCTCCAGAAGATTGTCTGGGGTGGGACCGCCAACCCCGATCAGTCGTACCTCACCGACCTCAGCATTCGGGAAATAGTCACCTTGACGCCTTTCCTGCTCTTTGTTTTCTGGATTGGACTGGGGCCGCAGCCTTTTATTGATTTGATGCACGGTTCGGTAAGTCATCTGCTGGAGCAGTTCAATAATTGGCAGCAGCACCAACAGATTGCGGCTGTGCTCTGGCGTTAGCAAATGCATTTCAACCCTCTATTCCCCGCCAACATCCTGATCGCTTGCTGCGCCAGGTGTTGAGGAAACACCAAGAAAGGCACTCTTTATGGTTATTCTTCCCGAACTGGTGCTGCTGGCTGGAGCACTTGCGCTCTTCCTGGTCAGCCTTGACACGACGCCTTCCAAGCAGGCGGCAAAATCTGTGGCCATCGTTTTTGGCATCGCCACCTTTGCGGCAACCCTGCTTTCCTTTCAGGCGCAGGGCACCTTGTTTTACGGCGTGTATGAAGTTGATCAATATTCCCAGCTTTTCAAGGTGATGATCGGCTTTTCCTTGTCCTTGCTCCTCATCCTTGGTCAGAACCTCAAGGGGATCAGCCCGAGTGTCCGCCCGGAATATTACCTGTTTCTTTTCCTCAGCGTTCTCGGCCTAATGATGCTGGTCAGTTCGGTGGAGTTGCTGGCCATCTTTATTTCCCTGGAGCTCTCCTCTTTTGCCCTCTATCTCCTCGTGCCGATGCGCGATGATCGCACCGGCATTAGGGTGCAGATGGAAGCCGGCATGAAGTATATCCTTTTTGGGGTCATGGCGACCGGATTCATGCTCTACGGCATGAGCTATTTGTTTGGTCTGACCGGCACGACCTATCTCAAAGACATCCTCACCTTCCTCGCACAAGGCAACCTGCAACCGGCCGTGGTGGTGGCCGTGCTGATGATTCTTAGCGGTTTTTTCTATAAACTGGCGGTCTTCCCCATGCATTTTTGGGTGCCGGATGTCTATCAAGGTGCTTCGAACGAGACGACCGGTTTCATTGCCACCATTCCCAAGTTTGGCGCTGTGGCCCTCTTGATCCGTTTTCTCATCGTGCCGACCGGCCAGTCGCCGTTCCTGATTGAACTCATGGCGGTATTGGCGCTCTGCTCGATGTTCTACGGCAACCTCAGCGCCTTGGTCCAGAAGGATATCAAGCGGATGCTCGGCTTTTCCGGCATCGCCCATGCCGGGTTCATCCTCCTTGGTCTGCTGACCCTCAACAGCGAGGGCTATGGCGTGGCCATCTATTACATTGCCGGTTACGTGCTGATGAATCTGGCCTGTTTTCTGGTGATCAGTAACGTCTCGCAACAAGGCGAAAACTTGTGCATTGAAGACTTTAACGGGCTCTATAAACGGCAGCCAGTGCTGGCTTTTGTCTTGGCGGTCGGCCTTTTCGGTCTGGCCGGTATTCCGCCTTTTGTCGGTTTTATGGGAAAATTCATGATTCTGACCGCGGCCCTGCGAGCAGATCATCTGGTGGTGGTCTGTCTGGCTGCAATCAATACCGCGATAGCAATTTATTATTATCTTTCGGTGGTCAAGGCCGTCTATACAGCTGATCCCGGAGAGAATGCGCCGGTCACCGTGCATCCGGTGATCCAGTTGACAGGTATTGTGCTGGTGATGGCCATTACCTTATTAGGAGCGTTGCCGGCAAAATTTGTCGATTTTGCCAGTACGGTGGTGCACACGTTGCTTTGAGCCACAGTGAACAAAAAAAAGGGGATGCTTGGCAAGCGTCCCCTTTTTTTCGGTGGTGTGTTTAGGTGGTGTATTACGTCAGATGCTCCAGGCCAGGTGCGGGAAAACCGGCACAGAGTTTTTGCACTGCCGTGGCGATTTCAGCCTGCAGGGCAGTGTTCGTCGGGTCGGTAACAACGGCGTCGATCCATTTGCCGATTTGGACCATCTGTTCTTCCTTGAAGCCGCGGGAAGTCACAGCCGCCGAACCTAGACGGATACCGCTCGGGTCAAAGGGTTTGCGGGTGTCGTAGGGCACGGCGTTATAGTTGAGGACAAGGCCGGCCGCATCCAGGGCTTTGGCCGCAATCTTGCCGGTCACGCCCTTGTTGGTCAGGTCGATCAACATCAGGTGATTGTCAGTGCCGCCGGTCACCAGGTTGAAGCCCTTGGCAAGCAAAGTGGCTGCCAGGGCTTGGGCATTTTTGACGATCTGGGCCGCATACTGCTTGAACGCCTCGGTGGACGCCTCTTTGAGGGCCACAGCAATGGCGGCCGTGGTGTTGTTGTGCGGGCCACCTTGTAGTCCGGGAAAGACGGCCTTGTCAATGGCCGCCGCATGTTCCTGTTTGCAGAGAATCATGGCCCCGCGCGGTCCGCGCAGGGACTTGTGGGTGGTGGTGGTGACCACATCGGCATAGGGAATGGGCGAAGGGTGGGCTCCGCCCGCCACCAGGCCGGAAAAATGGGCCATGTCCACCAGGAGCAGGGCACCGCAGGCATCAGCTATTTCACGGAATTTGGCGAAATCGAGGACCCGGGGATAGGCGGAGTGACCGGCGATCAGAATTTTGGGTTGACAGGCCAGGGCTTTTTCACGGATGGTTTCGTAATTGAGTAGGCCGGTCTCCTGATCCAGAGAATAGGATTCGGCGTTGAAATACTTGCCGGAGATCGACACCTTGGCCCCATGGGTCAGGTGACCGCCATGGGGGAGGGCCATGCCGAGGATGGTGTCGCCGGGGCTAATGAAGGCGAGATAAACGGCCAGATTGGCCGGCGAACCCGAGTAGGGTTGAACATTGACATGCTCGGCGCCGAACAGATCTTTGGCCCGCTGAATGGCGAGGCTTTCCACCTGATCAATGTACTGCTGCCCCTCGTAATAACGTTTGCCGGGGTATCCTTCGGAGTATTTGTTGGTCAGGACTGAGCCGGTCGCCGCCATGACTGCGCCGGAGACGTAATTTTCCGAGGCGATCAGGCGGATTTTATCTTTTTGACGAACTTCTTCCTGTTTGATCAGGTTGAAGATCTCTGGGTCACGTTGTTGTAGGTCGTTCATATTGACTCCTTCGGTGTCTGGAAGTACCGGCAGGACGGGATTCCGCCCCCGTGTGGCCGGAAATGGATGCTCTGGATACCAAGTGCTGCATTACCAGGATCATTAAGGAAAGGAAATATCTGGAAATATCGACCTCAATGAAAGGCCAACATCATAATCAACCTGTTGGCTATTGAACAGGAGAAAATTACAGATCGGAATTGGATTTGGGTGGAGAATCAGCACGGAACTGATTGCTGAGCAGTGGTCTTTTGCAGAGGAAAGCCCCTTTTTTGCGAACCATGACCGGCAAAATGCGAGCCCTAGGCGTTGACCGTGATCGGGACCGATTGTTAAGGCGAGGATGAGGATAAAATATCTCGGAACCAGGTTGCCGGGTTTCTCGAACAGATGCGGTGCAGAGGGGTTTGTGGTGCCTGGGCTTTCAGCGGCAGGTTTGCTGGAAATTCCTTACACTTACAAGAAAATGTGAAAGAAGGGTTCTTTCCCTTTCGGATCCGCTTAAAGGTGGCCTAACCTTTGAACGGGAGATCTCCTGAAGCTATGAAACTTTTTTTAGCCGGTTTTTTCCTGCATTGAACGGGTTTTCGATTTTTTTGATAAGCTGCTTCTGCTCTTGGAAAAACAACTATGGTGGGGTATTCTGCTACAGTCTGCCTGGTCGAGCTGGGAGTAGTCGAAAAACATGAACAAGTTTGACGGAAAGATTGAATCGTGCGCATAAAAGAACAAGGCGTTCTGTGACCACGAGGGGAATGTTGAGATGTGTTTCTTTGGCTGGTTAAGGAAACGAATAATGGGACAATATACCGGCATGGCGAGGGAATGGTAAGGTGACAACAGAGGTAGCTTTGTCTGGACGAGTATGGTGATAAGGTCCTGGCATCAAAAGAAATCGAACGACCAAGCAGGTAGAAGAAATGGATAAAAGAGCGTTATTTTGTTATGGAACATTGCAGTCGCCACTTGTGATGAAGGCTGTCACGGGCCAGGCCTATGTGGGCAAGGAAGCGATGTTGAACAACTGGGCTCGCTTTCGTGTGCGAGATTCGGAGTATCCTGGAATCACTCGCCAGGAGGATGCGGTTGTTTCCGGCAAGCTCTATTGGGGGTTGGACGAAAAGGCTATGGAGAAACTCGATGCCTTTGAGGGAGATAAATATGAGCGGGTCATTGTCGAGGTGGCCCTGTCCGATGGCACCAGCGAGGAGGCCTATACGTACGCTATCCGAAGCGATTGTCGAAAAATGTTGTCGGACGACCCTTGGGATTTTGATCGTTTTATCCAGAATGGACTGGAAAAATTCATCCATTGGTTTGTCGAAGATCGTCGCGACCTGTTTGACCGGGGCGACCTCTGATTAGCCACGCCTCTCTTCTCCCGTTCCCCCGGAATGCGATCTGTCAGACCGGGGGAACGGGAGCGCTTTCCTTCATCTTCCCGTTCTAAAGGCTCCTGGCCGGATGGCTGTTAACCTGGCCGTTATATTCCGCAGATGAGCACAATCTACTCTTTCCGCACCTGTTCTTTTTATATATCTGATCGTTTCCCTCGATTCTGGGTCCGGGACGAGAGGGCTATCCGTTTTCCTTCAGGCAGATCCGGATTGGGCCGATAGAGAAGAATCATCCTGCCGATGATCTGCACCAAGGCGGCTCCGGTGCTCTTTGTCAGTTCCTCACCCGCTTTATTCCGTTCAATCGGGCAGTTTTGCCCGAGCTTAATTTTGATGAGTTCATGGGTTTGGAGTGCTGCTTGGGTGGATTTGAGCAAAGCAGGGGACAATCCTTCCTTGCCCACGTAGACCACCGGTTCAAGGTGGTGTCCCATGCCGCGCAATGCTTTTTTCTGTCCACTGGTCAGTTCGACCACTAATTCGATTGGTTCGTCCATGGAGTGATACCTTGCTGTGATAAGAGGGATGGAGGTTCCTGCTGTTGTTGGTGTTTAGTTGAAGAGAGTGTTGAAAATTCGATAGCCGCCGATCCATGTACCCAGGATTGATCCTACGGTGGTGAACAGAAAAACAAGAAAAATACGGAGCAGTTTGTTGAGCCACCAGCCCTTGAAGGTGGCGATATCCTTGCTCACAAGCTCGAATTCTTTGACCACCGGCGGACAGGTCATGAGTTGGATAAAGGCGCAGACATATCCCGCGCCAATGAGCGGTGACAGGCTGGTCACCGGCGAGGCGGCAAAGGCGGAAACAATGGTCGCCGGGTGAGCCAGAGCTATCAGGGCGCCCACGGCTGTGGGAATACCGTGGGCCATGATCCAGTAGACAGCATTGGCCGTAAACTCGGCCGCTCCTTGCCGCACCCCGATCAGGATCAATGACAGTACGATCAGGCCGGGAACCAGCCAGCGTAGGATTTTTCCCAATCGCCCCACCTGTGGGACGAGACTGATCGTTTCGATCAGCCTGCTGTTATCCTGCGAGATGACCCGTTTGATGCCCTCCACATGACCGGCTCCGACCACGGCCACCAGGCGTTGGCCCGGAGTACTCTTGATTTTTTCCGCCATGAAAATATCCCGCTCGTCGATCAGCACCTCTTTGGTGTGCGGCAGGGCTGTTCCCAATTCGTTAATCAGTTCGGAAAGGACATCCTTGCGTCGCATTTCCGCTAACTTTTTCTCGTCCAACTCGGTCTTGTCGAAGAGCGAAGTCAGGAGCGTGGCCAGCAGATATCCTTTTTTGAGAAAAGAGGTGGCGTGCCAGGCGCGGCGAAGGGTCACCCGGACATCGCGGTCGCAAAGGGCGACCGGGACGCCCATCTGTTCGGCGGTCCGAGCGGCTGCCAGTAACTCAGCTCCGGGCTTGATCCCCAGTTGCCCGCCTAGTTTTTTTTGGTAGGCGGCGAGGATCAGATTGACCATGAGGGTGGCCAACTGTTTGTTACGCACCACCTGCTTGAGGTCCAGATTTTCCCAGATATTTTGCTTCGAAAGCGCTGCGTATCGTTTTTTATCCAATTCAACGCAGACCGCATCGGGCCGTTCCTGCTCGATTACCCGTGTGACCAGATCCGTCGATTGCTGTGAAATATGAGCTGTCCCAACAAGAAGGATGGTTTTGTCACCTAAATTGATGAGGGTAACATCTTCGGGATAGTGATAGAGAGGAAAAGCAGTGACCGTCATATTGAGTGTTGACCGAAAAATTGCCAGGAAGCAGATGTGGCGGCAATGTACTCCACTTTAGCGGGAAAAGGGATGAAATCTTCGCTCCTGAACGAAGGGAAGAGCGAAAGGAGAGAGAAATCACCCATTGTTCGAATGGGCGGTGGTGTTCCGGCGGCACCGGTTCAGGCCATATCCACCGATCACCTTGTCCATCCATCCCCGCAGTTTCCAAAGAAAAATAGAGACGATTCGTGGCTTGGGCAATGAGGAAGTCTACTGTTGAATACAGACAAGGTACATGGGGACCCCAAGTTGGGGTAGGGGGGAAAGACTCCCGGCAAGGTTTACCCCTGCCGGGAGGGCGTGTTCATCCTTTCTTGATTAGTAATTTATTGCCGGTCTGCAGGGTGTTGCTGCTGAGTTTGTTCCAAGCGCGAATATTCTGAGGAGAGGCTTGAAATTTCCTGGCTATGGTCGTGAGGGTATCGCCGTTCTTCACCACGTACCAAGTGGGCGGCAGCTCCTTTTTTGCGGCTGCAATAGATTGTTTGGCAGCGACGGTCTCAGGTTGAGACTTGGTCGCGCTCCGTTTCTTGGTCGCATCCAGTGTGGGTACTTGCGCAGTTTGCTTGATTTGGGCGGCGATTTTTACAACGGCTTGGGAAATTTTTGGGGTTACCGCAGGTGCCTCCAGAGTCGGTCGGTCAAGATGCAGGGCTAATTGTTGCCCTTTTTTCACCTTGCTCAGGCTGGAAATTTTGTTCCATTGGAGAATGTTGCGTGCCGGTACCTGATACTGCTTGGCGATGGTCTCCAAGGTATCTCCTGATTTCAACGTATGCTGCACTACCTGGCGCAGCTTGCTTTTGTTGTCAGCCTTAGCCAAACCTTCTTCAGGCGACTGATCGTCTTTGGGGAGGACGTACTTGGTAGCTGTTGACGGGATTTTGAGTCGAAGGCCTTGGCGAAGTTGCGCGGTTTTGAGGTTGTTCGCCTTGAGCAGGGTCGTCTTGTTGATGTTATACATGCCGCAGATAACAGCCAGAGTCTCACCTTTCTTCACTGTATGGGTGGCAAAATCGGTTGTGATGACCGGACGCAATTTGCTGAGATTGCTCGCCACCAAGTCCTTGGTGCCAACGGGAATCCGCAGGACGTAGTCTTTTTGCTTCGGTGGTGTTTGATTTTTTCGCAGTTCGTTGTTGAGTGCGCGTAACTCTTTTATCGATGAGTTAGCGGTGGTAGCAACAGCTGCGAGATTAACCCCGCCCGGAATGCTGATGGTTTCGTACTCCTGCGGTTTTTTATAGGGTATATCTGAAAAGCCGTATTTTTCTGGATTACGGGCAATGATTATGGCGGCAATCAATTTAGGCACATACCGTTTGGTTTCCATGAAAATACCTTCGGAACTGGCTACTTCCCAGAAATCGGTGGCATTGAAGGTTTTCATGGCGGTGTCTATTTTTCCCTCGCCGGCATTGTACGCCGCAACAGCAAGATACCAGTCGTCGAATTGTGAATAGAGCTGGGAGAGATAACGGGTGGCTGCCTTGGTTGCCTTTTCTGGTTCCCGGCGTTCGTCAACCCAGGAATCGATTCTCAGTCCATACCTGCTTCCGGTGCCTTCTATGAATTGCCAGAGGCCGCAAGCTTTAGCTGGAGAGTAGGCCGATGGATTGAAGCCGGATTCGATCATGGCGAGAAAGACAAGGTCTAAGGGGAGGCCGGCCTTTTTTAGTTCGGCCTCAATATAGGGTCGATACATGGAGGAACGAGCCAGCCAGTAGCTGAAACTTTTTCTTTGTTTCCCTTGAAATAATCCTAGGTAGTAGAGAACTTGTTTGTTGACGGTGATGGGGAAATCGTATTTGGCGGGGTCGATTCCGAGTTTTTCTAGAGAGTAGGTCTGATTGGCCCCATATTCCCAAGCGCCGGGCTCGTTCAGGGCTTCCAATTCCTCTTGGGCCGTTTCCTCGGGCTCTGCCGACGAGATTTCTTCATCCTCGGAGTCGGTGGACACAACCTGGGAACTGGACTGCTGGAGTGCCGATTTTTTATTGTGTGAGGAGCAGGCTGAAAGTGAAAGGAAAACAAAAACGATTAGACAGTGGGTCAGCAGATTGGGCAATATTTTCATAAAGAAGAGTGAGGTTGTGCAACCTTATATTGCATTGAAATGATATTGTTTTTTTTGCAATCAACAATACAGTGAACACAAGATGTGACGTTGCGATCATCCTTTTTTAACTTTTAACAAAAAGAATGACAAGCAAAAGTATCTGGTTCCGTTGTTTTGCTCTCATGGGCAGTCGGTTTTTAGCTTACCATTTTGCAATGAAAAGTGTCTTTTCCGGTTTTCCGATCTCTTCAATTTGAAAGGTGCCTCGGGGCATTCTCCGTGCAGGTCACTTTGTCGGGTTTGTTGGAATAACAATTTGTTTTTAAAAAGATTGTATCGGAAAATAAGTCTGGATACCTTGCTTTTTTTGGGGGGACATGATGACGCCATGCGGGCGGATTTATGATCAGAGGGCACGGGAAGCGTTCGCATTTGGCGACAGTGAAAAAAAACGCACTTTTTCCTCTGAACGTGATAAAAACCTCATCACGTTTTTGAGCGCTTTTATTGAGTGAAGGGACGGGTTGTTCCTAATAATTTGAATTAATTGTATTTTTTTCAGGAAGCGTGAAGAGCTGTCGTTTTAAATTAGAACGATTCATTTTTGTTCTGGTTAGCAATCGCATCGTCATGAACGCCCCAAAATTATGATGAAATTTTTTAAATATTGTTTTCTTTCGCTGGTGCTTTTCTCCTTACTTGCCGCTGCGGTTGGTGCAGGAGGTCTCTATTATTTGATTGCGGTCGTTCCGGCTCCGGAGCTCGAAGAGTCCTCCATCAACGAAATACTCGGACGTGAAAGTCCGGTTTTTTATCGAGATGGACAGACGAAGTTGGGGGTGTTGTTTTAGGGCATTCACCGCCAATACCTGCCCTACAAAGACATCCCCCCTACTTTTATCAATG
>JBBQCO010000034.1:0-27283 GCA_038318785.1 Desulfobulbales bacterium
TGAGCGCATGGCCAAACAGATCAGCAGCGCCCTCAAATTCATGGAGACCATCGGCATCTCCACCGATATCCCCCAATTGAAAGAGGCGCAGTTTTTCACCTCCCACGAGGCGTTGTTCCTGGGTTACGAAGAGGCGCTGACCCGGGAGGATTCCATCGCCGGCGGCTGGTACGACTGTTCCGCCCACATGCTGTGGATCGGCGACCGAACCCGGCAGATTGATGGCGCCCACATTGAATTTCTCCGGGGCGTGCGCAATCCCCTGGGCATGAAGGTGGGGCCCAATTACCAGATTGATGATATTCTCAGGATTATCGAGCGGTTGAATCCGGAGAACGAGGCTGGCCGCATGACCCTGATCACCCGGTTCGGCTTCAAGGCGATTGATAAACATCTGCCGCCGCTGCTGCGGGCCATCAAGAAATCCGGTTACCATGTGCTTTGGACCTGCGATCCGATGCACGCCAACACCTTCAAGTCCGAATCGGGTCACAAAACCCGTGATTTTGAGAACATTCTCTCGGAGTTGCGGTGCTTTTTCGAGTTGAACTGGGTGGAGGGCACGGTCCCCGGCGGGGTCCATTTCGAATTGACCGGTGATGACATCACCGAGTGCATCGGTGGGGCGCGGCAGCTCTCAGATGCCCAGTTGGGTCTGCGCTATCTGACCACCTGTGACCCACGGCTCAATGCCGAGCAGTCGCTGGAAATGGCCTTTCAGATTGCGGAGATGATCCGGAGCTGAGGCAGCGGAAAAAAATGAATGGGGTGGCGTGGTCTGAAACTCAGGCCGCGCCGGGGATAGCGGCAAAGAGGGTGACGATCTCTTCCCTGGTGGCGCAGTCGAGCAGCCGTTGGCGGTTATGGGGTTCTTTCAAAATCTTGCTGACCCTGGCCAGGGTTTGCAGATATTCTCCGGCCTTGCCGGCTGGAGAGAGCAGGAGGACAAAGAGGTGGGCTGGTCGTTTGTCGATGGCGTCGAAGTTGATGCCCGCCCGGCTGCGGCCTAAGCAAAGCAGCATTTCGTCGAGGCCTTCGATCTTGCCATGGGGAATAGCCACCCCGTTGCCGACACCGGTCGAGCCCACGGCCTCACGTTCCAGCAGCACATTGTAGAGTGTCTCTTCGGTGAAACGGCCGCACAGGGTTGCGGCCAGAGCCGCCAATTCGCGCAGAGCCCCTTCCTTGGTGGCGGCCTTCATTTCCAAAATAATCGCGTCTTTTTTTAACTGAGGCATGGGCCGCCTGCGCCTAATGCGTTTGCCGCCGGTGCTTGACCGGGAGTATTTTAAGTTGTTCCCGGTATTTGGCGACGGTTCTCCGGGCAACGGTGATGCTCTCTTTGGCTAAAAGTTCGGAGATTTTGTTGTCGCTCAGCGGCTTCATCGGGTTTTCGTTGTGCACTAGCTGCCGGATTCGGGTCTTGATCGCCTCCGCTGCCACCGTGTCGCCTTCCGAGTTGGTCACCGCGGTGCTGAAAAAATATTTCAGTTCGTAGATCCCCTGGGGGCAGTGCACATATTTGTTGGAGGTCACCCGGCTGACGGTGGACTCGTGCATGCCGATATCCTCGGCCACATCCCGCAGGATCAGAGGCCTCATCGCCCCTGATCCGGATTCGAAAAAAGCCCGTTGAAACTTGAGCAGGCTCTCCATCACCCGGAATATGGTGCGCTGCCGCTGTTCAATTGACTTGATGAACCATTCGGCGTTTCTTTTGTTCTCACGCAAGTAGCCGCGCGACTCCGGGTTCAGGGCGGTTTTCTGTTTCAACAGTTGTTGATACTCGCTGGAAAGCTGCAACTGCGGCAAGCCCTCGTTGTTGAGCTGAATAACGAATTCCCCGTCGATTTTGTAGACATAGACATCCGGGACCACATAGTTGGTCTGTTCGTTGCTGAATTCGTTGCCGGGATACGGGATAAGATCCTGGATGATGGCCACCGCCTCGTTTATTTTTTTGAGCGGCGCGCCGGTAGCCCTTGCTATTTGCGCATAATTTCGTGATTCCAGCAGCGGCATATGCTGCTCGACGATCTGGTAGGGGAGGGCGTCGTAATAGTCCAGGCGGTCCAGTTGCAACAGGAGCGATTCGCGGATGTCACGGGCCGCAACACCTGGCGGATCGAGGGTCTGTATCAGACGCAAAACCCCCTCGGCCTCTTCCTCGGTGCAGTGGCCGTAGGCGCAGATGTCCTCGATGGTGGCCTCGAGAAACCCGTGGCCGCCCAGGTTGCATACAATAAACCGGGTCAGCTCGATGTCTTGTTCGCTCAGTTCGAGATGGGCCAATTGCCATTGGAGGTAGGAGGCAAGACCTGGCGTGGCGGAGATGAAGTCGAACTGGGACGGGGCGTCGGCCGGGGGTGTTTCGTGGGAAAAGGAGAGGTCGGAGTCGAACGTGTTGGCGTAATCTTCCCAATTGACCTCGGCCACGGTGGCCGGGTCGTCACCTTTGACCCGGTCGGTGATCGCTGCCTCTGCCTGGTAGGTGTTTTCTTCTGCGCTGAGGGCATCGGGATTGGTGGGCGGTTCGAGCAGGCTTGGGGCCTCCTCCAGCATGGGATTCTGCTCGATTTCCGCCTGCAGGGCCTCGGTGAGCTCAAGACGGCCAAGTTGCAGCAGCTTGATGGCCTGGCGCAATTGCGGCGTCATCACCAATTTCTGTGCAAGTTTGAGGCTTTGTCTGAGTTCCAGGGCCATGCTGTGTCGATTTCCGTGCGGGTTGTGTTCGGTTTGCGGTTGCCGAACGTTGTTTACATATGAAAGTTATCGCCGAGATACATTTTTCGGGCCACCGCGCTTTGAATGATGTCGTTGGCCCCACCGCTGGTCAAGACCTGACCGTTGTTCATGATATAGGCGAAATCGCAGACCTGCAAGGTTTCCCGGACATTGTGGTCGGAGATCAGGATTCCCAGGCCCTTGCGTTTCAAATCGCGGATAATTGTCTGCAGATCGGCCACCGAAAGGGGATCGACCCCGGCAAAGGGTTCATCCAGCAGGATGAATCGCGGCTTGGTGGCCAGGGCCCGCATGATTTCGACCCGCCGCCGCTCGCCGCCGGAAAGGGCATGCCCTTTGTTGCCGGCCAGGTGCTCTAGTTTGAGTTCCGCCATCAATTCCCCGATCCGATCGTTGATCTCGTTGCGCGGCAGGCCCAGGGGCTCGAGGACGATGCGGATATTCTCCTCCACGGTCAGCTTCTTGAAAACCGAAGGCTCCTGCGCCAGATAGGTGATGCCGCGGGAGGCGCGCTTGTGGATGGGCAGGGCGGTGATGTCTTCCCCGTCCAGAAGGATAGCACCGCTGGTCGGGCGGATGAAACCGACGATCGAATAAAAGGTGGTGGTCTTGCCGGCGCCGTTGGGGCCAAGCAGGCCGACCACGGTGGAACTGTTCACATGCAGGCTGACCTGATCGACCACCCGCCGGTCGCGATACTCCTTCACCAGGCCCCGGGTTTCGAGAACAGCGGCTCCGTTCATGGTTTTTTCTTGGAATCCGGGTGGATGACCGCCTTGACCCTACTATTGGTGCTGCCATCCGGTTCAACCACGGAGCGTTTCTCGTCGAGGTAATAGGTGATGGTTTTGCCGGCAACCATGTTCTGTCCTTGCCATCCCTTGGCGTTGCCGCTGAGCACGACCTTGCGCTCCTTGGCAAAGTAATCCATCCGGTCACCGGTGCCCAGCCAGTCGCCTTGAGTGATCTTGACGTTATTTTTGCAGATCAGTTTTTCCACTTGACTGGTGGGTTGACTGTCCTTGCTGTTCTCTTTCGCCCCCTTTTTCTCGGTATAGAAAACGGTCATTTCTTCGGAGAGGATGGTGAGGTTTCCCTGGCGGGCGTCTACCTTGCCGAGAAAGAGGACTGAGTTCTCGTTTTCCTGCGAAACCATTCGGTTAGCTTCAATGCTGATCGGCTGGGAGGGGGTTTCTTCGGCCGCGAGACCAAGCGAGGTGCCGGCCATGAGGACAATCACGGTCAGTCGCAGAACTGTGTGAACGGTGACAAGGAGGCGCCCCATAGGTATATCCTCAGAAATTCATGAAAAAATGCAGTCAAGTTGTTTTGGGATTGTTTTTTGCAAGAACGGATCCATACTACTGGGTTGTCCGGAAAATGTAAAGGGTTTAGGCTGACAAGAAGTCAGCCCTTTTCCCCGAAGAGGAAATAGAAGGGTTTACATGGGGTTGAAGCCGGAGTAGAATAATCTCCCGACATTTTGATCAGACCCAAAGTCTTGAGACTGCTAGCAAACAGGGAAGAAAAAATGATACGTGAGGAACTCGCCAAGGCCAAAGTGCTGGTCGAATCGTTGCCGTACATCCGTGAATTTCGTGAAAAGACCGTGGTGATTAAGTATGGCGGCCATGCCATGGTCGATGAGACGCTCAAGCGCAGCTTCGCTCTCGACGTTATCTTGATGAAATATATTGGCATCAATCCGGTGATCGTTCACGGTGGCGGGCCGCAGATTAACCGTTTTCTCGAGAAGATGCAGATCACCCCCAGTTATGTTCAGGGGATGCGGGTCACCGACGGCGAGACCATGGATGTGGTTGAGATGGTCCTGGTGGGCAAGGTTAACAAGGAGATCGTCGGCCTGATCAACCACTGCGGCGGCAAGGCGGTTGGGCTTTCCGGTCGGGACGGTGATCTGGTGCAAGCCCGGAAGCTGACCATCCAGGGCAAGCCCACCGGCGAGGATCGGCCGCCGGAGTTGATCGACATTGGCCGGGTCGGCGAAGTGACCCGGATCAACCCGGAGATCCTGACGGTGCTGGACAGCCAGGATTTTATCCCGGTTATCGCCCCGGTGGGGGTGGGTGAGGACGGCAGGGCCTTTAACATCAATGCTGATCTGGTGGCTGGAGCTATTGCGGCCGAACTCAATGCGGTTAAGCTGATGCTGCTCACCGATGTCGAAGGGGTGAAAAACAGCAACGGCGAACTGATTTCCACCATTTATCGCGATCAAATCGACGACCTGATTGCGGCCGGGGTGATCAAGGGCGGCATGATTCCTAAGGTCAACTGTTGCAAGTCGGCCCTGGATGGCGGCGTGGCCAAGGCGCACATTATCGATGGCCGGCAGGAACATGCAATTTTACTCGAAATTTTTACAAAAAAAGGTATCGGTACGGAGTTGGTGGCATGAGCAACGCAGAATGGGCAAAGAGGGGAGATAAGGTGTTCATCGGTACATACAGCCGGTTTCCGGCGGCAATGGTCCGGGGGAGCGGGTGCAGGCTCTGGGATGCCGACGGCAAGGAGTATCTCGATTTTCTTGCCGGCATCGCGGTCTGCTCATTGGGGCACTGTCACCCGCGGATCACCGAAGCGATCTGCCGCCAGGCCGGCTCGCTGCTCCATGTCTCCAATCTTTTTCATACTCCGCCGCAGATTGCGTTGGCCGAACTGCTGACTGCCCATAGCTTTGCCGACCGGGTGTTCATGGCCAACAGCGGCGCCGAGGCCAATGAGGCGGCAATCAAGCTGGCTCGAATCCACAGCGAGGCGGGGAAGTACGAGATCATCTCGCTCTCCGGTTCTTTCCACGGCCGGACCTTGGCCACCGTCGCCGCCACCGGCCAGACTCGGTTCCATCAGGGTTTCGAGCCCCTGCCCCAAGGTTTTGTCCACGCCGAGTTTGGTGATCCGCTGACGATTGAACACTTGATCACCCCGCAAACCTGCGCCATCCTCTGTGAGCCGCTGCAGGGCGAAAGCGGTGTTCGACCGCTGGAACCCGAGTATCTGCGAGCGATCCGGCAGATCTGTGATCGGCATGGTCTGCTGTTGATATTTGATGAGGTCCAGACCGGTCTGGGCCGGACCGGCACCTTGTTTGCCCATGAGCAGTTGGGCGTGACCCCGGATATCATGACCCTGGCCAAGGCTCTGGGGAATGGCCTGCCCATCGGCGCTATGCTGACCACCGAAAAGATTGCCGCCTCGCTGATCGTGGGCAGCCATGCCTCCACTTTCGGCGGTAATCCGGTGGCGGCCGCTGCTGCAGTCGAGGTTCTAAGGATCATGCTGGCCGACGGTTTTCTTGAATCGGTGCGGGAAAAGAGCCGCTATTTTGTCGATAAATTGCAGGGGGTGGCCGCGCGTTATCCCCACCTGGCCACCGGAGTGCGGGGTCGGGGGCTCCTTCTCGGTCTGGTGTTGACCGAAAAGGGGATCGAGCAGGGAATGGATATTGTCCAGCGGATGTTCGAGGAGGGGGCGCTGATCAATTTTGCCGGCAACAAGGTTTTGCGCTTTGTGCCCCCGTTGATCGTCAGTCCTGGGGAAATCGATCTGCTGATAGAGAAGCTCTGCCTGGTGCTTGACCGGTTGGCTTGAGCCGGCCGCATTGCTCAGTAATCCCGTAGCGCATGGATACTCTTTCCCTTATCGCGGTCGCCGTGGCCCTGGCGATGGATGCTTTTGCCGTGGCCCTGGCCGCCGGTGCCATTTTGCACCCTTTGACCTTCCGGCCCTGTTTCCGGCTCGCCTTTCATTTTGGTCTCTTCCAAGCGATGATGCCGGTGGTTGGCTGGCTGGCCGGCCTGACTGTGCAATCTTTTGTTGCGGCCTGGAGTCATTGGATCGCCTTTTTTCTCTTGCTCTACATTGGTGGCCGCATGGTCCGCGAAGCCCTGTCTGCCGAGGAGGGCGTTGAACGAGCCAACGATCCGAGCCGGGGACTGACCATGGTGGCGCTCTCAGTGGCCACCAGTATTGATGCCCTGGCAGTGGGATTGACCCTGGCCATGCTCGATGTGGTTATCTGGGTGCCGTCACTGGTCATCGGCCTGGTTGCCTGCTGTTTTACTGTCATCGGCCTGTTCCTCGGAACTCGAGCTGGCAAGCGCTGGGGAAAACGGGTTGAAGTGGCCGGCGGCGCTATCCTGATCGTCATTGGCTTGAAAATTCTTCTCTCGGCTCTTTTCTTCGACCAGGCGGTTGCTGGAATCCTCTAGCTCACCCCCACCGTCTCTAAACTTCCGGAATCAGGTCCTCTCTTGTGAAATCACTTTGCAAACGACCTGTTTTTTTGTATCAAATACATTTTTACCCGGCGAGACATCGGTAAGGCTAGGTGCCTCCAGGCTTGAGAGGCCAAGCTGCCGAGTCGTTCCCGAATTACAAAGGATAGTGTTATGAAGAACCACCTGTTGGCACTGGGAGATTTCACTAGGGATGAGCTGCACTCCTTAATTGATCGGGCACTTGTCCTCAAGGCTGAGAACAAACGGGGCGTTCTCCACCAGCAGCTCGCCGGCCGCAAAATCTGTCTGCTGTTTGAAAAACCATCGACCCGGACCCGGGTCTCCTTTGAAGCAGGCATGTACGGCCTGGGCGGTCAGGTTATTTTCATGTCCGCCAAGGAATCGCAACTGGGCCGGGGCGAGCCTCTCAAAGATACGGCCCGGGTTCTGTCCCGCTATGTCGATGCCATTGTGGTCCGCACCTTCGGTCAGGACGTGGTGGAAGAGCTGGCCCGGTATGCCACCGTGCCGGTGATCAATGCGCTGACCGACCTGCACCATCCCTGTCAGGTGCTCAGCGACCTGATGACAGTGATCGAAGAGAAGGGGGCGTTGGAATCCTTGAAGACCGTCTGGATCGGCGACGGCAACAACATGGCCAATTCCTGGGTCGAGGCAGCCTCGGTCTTCGGTTTTCCTCTGACCCTCGCCTGCCCCGCCGGTTTCAGTCCCAACGAGGCGATCCTGGAGAAGGCCCGCGTTCGCAGCCCGCATCCGATTGTCGTCCTGCGCGATCCCGGCGAGGCGATCCGTGGCGCAGATGTAGTCAATGTCGATGTCTGGGCCTCCATGGGACAGGAGGCCGAGCAGGAGCAGCGTCTGGGGCTGTTTCAAGCCTATCAGTTGAATGCGGCCCTGCTGGCCAAGGCCGGCAAAAAGGCCATCGTCCTGCACTGCCTGCCTGCCCATCGCGGCGAGGAAATTACCGAAGAGGTTCTCGAAGGGCCGCAGAGTGTGGTCTTCGAGCAGGCGGAAAACAAGATGCATATCCATGCGGCGATCCTGGAATCCTTCATCCTCCGCAGGGATGCGCAATAATCAACAACTATCATCAGGTCTCTCCGGGAGACCTGGCAGAGCAAGATTATGAGTGTAAAAAAAATTGTCCTCGCCTATTCCGGCGGGTTGGATACCTCGGTTATTTTAAAATGGCTGGCCAATGAATACGGCTGCTCGGTCATCGCCTATTCTGCCGACATCGGCCAGAAGGAAGACTGGGCGGCAGTGGAGGCCAAGGGGCTGGCCACCGGCGCGGAAAAGGTGATCGTGTCCGACCTGCGCGAGGAATTTGTTCGTGATTACATTTTCCCGGCCTTCCGCGCCAATGCCATTTATGAGGGCTCCTACCTGCTGGGGACCTCCCTGGCCCGGCCGTTGATCGCCAAGGAACAGGTGCGGATCGCCGCCGAGGAGGGAGCCGATTCGGTCAGTCATGGTGCCACCGGCAAGGGGAACGATCAGGTCCGCTTTGAATTGACCTATCTGGCACTCAACCCCAAGCTGACCATCATCGCGCCTTGGCGGATCTGGGATTTGAATTCCCGGCAGAAACTGGTCGCCTTTGCCCAGGAGCATACTATCCCGGTACCGGTTACCAAAAAGAATCCCTACAGCTCGGACGAAAACCTGCTCCATATCAGCTTTGAAGGCGGCCTCCTCGAAGATCCCTGGAACGAGCCGGACGAGGATATGTTTAAATTGACGGTTTCACCGGAAAAAGCCCCGGACAAGCCGACCTATATCGAGATCGATTTCGAACAGGGCACGCCGGTGGCTGTCGACGGTGAGCGGCTTGGGCCGGTTGCCCTGATGACCCGGCTCAACAGCCTGGGCGGGGCGAACGGTATCGGCCGGCTCGATATGGTCGAGAACCGTTTCGTCGGCATGAAGTCCCGCGGCGTTTATGAGACCCCCGGCGGCACCATCCTCCGGGCCGCGCACCGCGATCTGGAGACCATCACCTTGGATCGGGAAGTGCTCGGCATCCGCGATAGCCTGGTGCCGCGCTACTCGCAGCTCATTTATAACGGCTTCTGGTTTTCGCCGGAGATGCAACTGCTGCAGCGGACTATGGATGACGCCCAGAGCACGGTCAACGGCACGGTTCGTCTCAAATTGTACAAAGGAAACTGCATTCCTGTGGGCCGGAAATCGGTCAACTCGCTCTATTCCGAGTCCTTTGCCACCTTTGAGGAGGACGAGGTCTACAATCAGGCCGACGCCACCGGATTCATCCGGCTTAATGCCCTGCGTCTGCGGATTCAGGCCCACCAGCGGATGAAATGAGCGTGGAAACCAAACAAGCCTCCGGCAAAATGTGGGGCGGCCGTTTCGCCGAGACCACCGCCGCCTCGGTCGAGGCCTTCAGCGCCTCGATTCAGTACGACGCCCGGCTCTATCGCCATGACATCATGGGCTCCATGGCCCACGCCCGGATGCTGGCCCGGCAAGGGTTGATCACTTCCGAGGAGAGCGCGGCCATTATTTGCGGCCTGAGCGAGATCGAAGCAGAGATCGACCGGGGTGAGTTTGTCTTTAAGCCTGAGCTGGAAGATATTCACATGAATATCGAAAAGGCCCTGACCGACCGGATCGGTGCGGCCGGGGCCAAATTGCACACCGCTCGCAGCCGCAACGATCAGGTCAATCTGGATTTTCGCCTTTACCTGCGCGACGAGGTTGACATCCTGGATCTACTGCTCGGCGAAACGCAGAAGGCTTTTGCCCGCCAGGCTCGGAAATACTTGGGCGCGGTGATGCCCGGTTATACCCATCTCCAGCGGGCCCAGCCGGTGCTGCTTTCCCACCATCTCCTGGCCTATGTCGAGATGTTTCAGCGCGATCGCGAACGATTGACCGGATGTCGGCAGCGGATCAACATCATGCCCTTGGGCGCGGCAGCCATGGCCGGAACCGGTTTGCCGATTGATCGTCAGTCGGTGGCCGAGGAACTGGGCTTTGCCGCCATCACCGCCAATTCGATGGATACTACCGGCGATCGCGATTTTGCCCTGGAGTTGCTCTTCTGCCTCAATCTGATCCAGTTGCATCTCAGCCGATTGGCCGAGGAATTGGTGCTCTGGTCGACTAAGGAGTTTGATTTTATTCGCATCGGGGATCGCTACTGCACCGGCTCCTCGATCATGCCGCAGAAGAAGAATCCTGACATCCCGGAGTTGATTCGCGGCAAGACCGGTCGGGTCACCGGGGCGCTGATAGCCCTGCTGATGACGGTCAAGGGGTTGCCGTTGACCTACAACCGAGATTTGCAGGAGGACAAAGAACAGGTGTTCGATGCCCTGGACACTGTCAAAGCCAGTTTGTCGATTACCGCCGAACTTCTCGACAACACTGAGTTTAATGTCGAGCGGCTGCGGGCTGCGACAATCGGCGGCTTCATGACCGCCACCGACCTGGCCGATTACCTGGTGCGCCGCAACATGCCCTTTCGGCAGGCCCATGGGGTGGTGGGTCGCATTGTTGCCCACTGCCAGCAGCGGGCTTGTGAGTTGACCGACCTGACTCTGGCCGAACTCCGGGAGTTTTCTGAGTTGATCGGCGCGGATATTTTCGAGGTTCTTTCCGTTGACGGATCGGTGAACAGCCGGGTTTCTGCCGGGGGAACAAGTCGAATCAGGGTCGAGGAAGCCCTGAATACGGTGGAGCACTCTTTGGGGATATCGACATGATCAGATACGGTGACCGGCTGAGGCGAACGTCCCTTGCTCTGGCAGTTTTCGTTCTGCTACCCTTTGGCGGTTGCGGATTCAAGGACAAGCCGGTCCCGCCTCAGCATGTTGTACCCAAGGCAGTGCTTGATCTCCAGGCCGAGTTGGATGAAAAGGGGGCAACGCTCTCCTGGACATATCCCAAGGAAACGGTCACCGGCCGCGATGTCGAGGAGATCGATGGGTTTGCGCTGTATCGCGCCGAGGTGCCAGTGAACTCTTATTGCAAGACCTGCCCGGTGCCCTACGATGCACCGATCGCTGTTCCTGGTGGTGCCATGGCCCCGGGGGGCGGAAGAACGGCGATGTATGAGATCAAGGAATTGCGGCCGGGGAATCTCTACTTTTTTAAGGTCCGCAGCAAAACAGGCTGGTGGAACGAGTCGCAGGACTCCAACGAGGTTTCCTTTTTCTGGCAAACACCGCCGCAGACGCCCGATGGCTTGACCGCCACGGGTGGTGATGGCGAGAATACGTTGCAGTGGCAGGCGGTCAGTCAACTTCGCGACGATACCCCGGTAACCGTGCCGGTGCGCTATCAACTCTATCGCAGTAGCGATGGCGGGGCTTTTGCCAAAATGGGTGAACCCCTTGCCGCTCCCGTTTTCATCGATACTACTGTGGAAAACGGCAAATCATACTCGTATAAGGTGCAGGCCGTCAGCACCTACAGCCAAGGCGAGGTCAGGGGTGGCATGAGTGGAGCCGTCCAGGCCAATCCGCTGGACCGTACCGCTCCGCCGGTTCCCAAGGGTGTTGAGGGTATCAGGACCGAAGTCGGAGTCAAGATTTACTGGGGCCATGTCGAGGCCGGTGACCTGGCTGGCTACCGGGTCTATCGCCGGAGTGAAGGCGAAGGGAAGGCCGTTTTTATCCGTGAGATCAACCTGCCCTATAACATGTTCGTTGACGCGAAAGCGCCAAATCAGCCACTTTTTTACTCGGTATCCAGCATCGATGCCCGGAGTCCGGCCAACGAAAGTACACGGTCTCCCGAAATCCGGATCGAAAATTGATCACGGAGGAAGCATGCCCCATCCGGCTCTGAGCAGCATTCCTTTACCGATTCCGTTCTGGAAAATGAGCGGAGCAGGCAATGATTTCATTATCATCGATCATCGTAAGCCTTTGATCCCCAAAGAACAGATGGCTGAATTCGCCCGGCTCGTCTGCCGGCGCAAGTTTTCGGTGGGGGCAGATGGCTTGTTTCTGATCGAATCCTCGGATCGGGCGGACTTCAAATGGCGGTTTTTCAACGCCGATGGGTCCGAGGCGGAGATGTGCGGCAACGGAGCGCGCTGTGTGGCCCGATTTGCCTATATGCAGGGGATTGCGGCAGCCCGGATGCGATTTGAAACCCTGGCAGGCATCATCGATGCCACGGTAGCCGACACCCAGGCCACCATCCGGATGACCTCGCCCCACTCGTTCCTGTATGATCGGCAGGTTGAAGTTGCGGGGCAGATGTTTCTGGTGCACAGTGTGGACACTGGAGTGCCCCATGCGGTTATTTTTGTTGATGACATCGCCTCGGTTAATGTCGTTGGCCTGGGGCGGCAAATCCGGTATCATCCCGTCTTTGCCCCGGCGGGAACCAATGTGAACTTTGTCGGGCGAACCGAGAGCGGCTTCCGGATACGAACCTATGAACGCGGCGTTGAAGACGAAACAATGGCTTGCGGCACCGGAGTGGTCGCCGGAGCGCTGATTGCCGCCGCCAAGGGATTGGCCGGTTCACCAGTGGAGATGACAACCTCGGGAGGGATCGCCCTGAAGGTGCAATTCTCCGGCGCGCTCGGAAAAGATGTCGATCAGGTGCTGCTCAATGGCCCGGCCCACCTCATCTGCAAGGGTGAAATGACGGCTGAGGCGCTCATCGAGTAACGGCGCGGCTGGATTGTTCCCACCGGCCTGCAACCCTATAGTCTCGTTTTAGCCCTTATTGATCAGGGAAACAGAAGAAAGGAGGACACAATGAAACGATTTGAGGGCGCCATAACCGCACTGGTCACCCCCATGCGAAACGGTGGAATTGATGAACAGGGCTTGGTTGACCTGATCGAATTTCAGATTGCCAGCGGCATTCATGGGCTCGTCCCCTGCGGCACCACCGGCGAGTCGGCCACCTTGAGCTTTGACGAGCACAAGCGGGTCATTGAGTTAACCGTCAAAACCGTCAAAGGGCGCGTACCGGTCATAGCCGGAACCGGTGCCAATAATACTCTGGAGGCAATCGAGCTGACCGAGTCGGCGAAGGATTCCGGCGCTGATGCGGTGTTGTCGGTGGTGCCTTACTACAACAAGCCAAGCCAGGAGGGGTTGTTCCAGCATTTTAAAGCTATCCTTGATGCCGTTGATATTCCGGTGGTCCTCTATAATGTGCCGGGCCGGACGGTAACTAATATGCTGCCCGCGACGGTTGCTCGGTTGGCGGTGTTGCCCAATGTTATCGGCATAAAAGAAGCCAGCGGCAATCTCAGTCAGGTCAGCGAGGTGATACAGCTCTGCCCCAGTGACTTCATCGTTCTGTCCGGGGATGATTTCACCGCCATGCCCACAGTGCTGATCGGCGGCAAAGGTGTGATTTCAGTGGTCTCCAACCTGGAGCCGGCGAAAACAGCAGCCATGATCGAAGCCGCTCGGCTCTGTGATGTGGCCAAAGCCAAGGCCCTGCACTACGAGTTGTTTTCCCTCATGGGCGCCATGTTCTGCTATCCAAGCCCGGCTCCTGCCAAAAAGGGTTTGGAAATGATGGGCAAGATAACCTCGGCCGAAGTGCGGCTGCCCATGACCCAGATGGATGCGACCAGCCTTGAGCGGCTGAAAAAAGATATGGCCGCGCTTGGTCTGCTTTAATTGCTGAACAGGAGGAATATATGACCAGGGTTATTGTTGCCGGAGCCGCAGGGCGCATGGGGCAGCGCATTATTCACATGGTCCAGGCCCATCCAGGGTTGGAGTTGAGCGGGGCCTTTGAAGCAGAGGGTAATCCGGCCATCGGCAAGGATGCGGGGGCCATCAGCGGATTAGGCGAAACCGGCATCCACATCACTGCAGGCCTTGAGTCGGTGATTGATAAAGGTGAGGTCATTATTGATTTCACCTTCCATGCGGCCACGGTTCGGTTTGCTCAGCTGGCCGCCAGCCACGGGAAGGCTATGGTCATCGGCACCACCGGGCTCAGTGCGGAAGAACTTGCGACCTTGAAGGGGCTGGCAGAAGCGCATTTCCCGTGTGTGCAGTCGCCGAATATGGCGGTCGGGGTAAATGTCCTCTTCAAGCTGGTGGAAAAGACGGCAGCCATTCTGGGCGATGCCTATGACGTGGAGATTGTCGAGGCCCACCATCGGATGAAAAAAGATGCCCCCTCGGGTACGGCCCTGAAGCTCGGGCAGATGGCGGCGGCGGCCTTAGGTCGGGATCTGGCCGAAGTCGGGGTCATGGAGCGCAACGGTATTATCGGCGAGCGGACCGACCGGGAAATTGGTATTCAGACCATCCGTGGCGGCGATATCGTTGGTGAGCATACTGTCTACTTTGCCGGGGCGGGTGAACGGTTGGAGATCGTTCACCGGGCTACCAGCCGCGATAATTTTGCCCGTGGAGCGGCGCTTGCCGCTGCCTGGGTTACGGGCAAGCCCAATGGGCTCCACACCATGTTCGATGTTCTTGAACTCAATTCCTTTTAGGGATAAGCACTCCTCGATCCGCCCTTGTTGGGATGAGCCCCCAGGCCTGTGACTACAGGCAGGTAGGCAACGGCAACTCTTCCGGAGGTGCGTTCCACGAGGCCGCCATCGGCTTGGGGTCCAATCTGGGGCAGTCCTGTGCAATTCTGCAAGCAGCTTGGCAGGATTTTCAGGCTCATCCCGATATCTTTCCCCAGGCTCTTTCTTCTCCCTATCGTAGTCAGCCGATCGATATGGAAAGCGCTAACTGGTTTGTCAATGCGGCTGCTCTTATCCGGACACGATTGACGCCCTATTCTTTGCTGCACCTGCTGCAAGCAATCGAGGCGCGGTACGGTCGTCTACGAAATCCACAAGTTCACGGGTACCAGGATCGGACCCTTGATCTCGATCTCCTCCTCTACGATGAGCTGGTCCTCCATGACGATCATTTGATTATCCCGCACCCGCGAATGGAGCGGCGGCTTTTTGTTCTTGCGCCCTTGGCGGAAATAGCCGGCGCCCGCAGCCATCCTCTCAGCAGGAAAACGATGAGCGCACTCTGTGCTGATCTTAAAAAAAATGTTGGGAATCAAATTGTTGAGAAGTTGTCTTGGGATAAGTGCCTTCCCGGTGCTTCACCGAAAAAGTGACCAAAAAAGGCACTTGCCCGGAACAATCAATTAGACATTTGTTTTGCCACGTATATAATGACAACATGCTGAGCAGGGATAAGAACTCGCAATCGACGATGGATTTTCAGTACGCATGACTCCATTGCGTCTGTTGATATTAGCCATTCTTTTCTATCTTGGCTGGCGCATGCTTCGTGGGTTGTTTGTAAAAAATCAAAACGAAGCAAGCACAGAAAGCGATTCCGACCCACAGGATGTGTTGGTCGAGGATCCTGTCTGCCATGTACTGATCCCGAAACACCAGGCCCTGCAACTACGAAGGGATGGGGTTACCTACTATTTCTGCAGTGATAAGTGCTGTGATCAATTTGCCGGGAAACCGGAGAAAGGAGAAATATGAAATTTTTTATCGACACCGCCAATATCGACGAAATCAAAAAAGGACTGGCGCTTGGTATGGTCGATGGCGTCACCACCAATCCTTCGCTGGTCGCCAAGGAACCTCGCCCCTTTGTGGAGATCTTAGAAGATATCTGCAAGCTTGTCGAGGGGCCTGTCAGCGCCGAGGTCATCAGCCTTGAGGCGGATGGCATGGTTGCAGAGGCCCGCGAACTGGTGAAAATCGCCAATAATATCGTCGTCAAGATCCCGATGATCGAGGAAGGATTAAAGGCGGTAAAACAACTGACCGCTGAGGGTATCAAGACCAATGTGACCCTGATTTTTTCGGTTTCCCAAGCCCTCCTGGCGGCTAAGGCAGGAGCGACCTACGTCAGCCCTTTTGTTGGCCGTCTCGATGACATTTCGGTAAACGGTCTTGACTTGGTAGCCGATATAATGACTATACTGCGCAACTATGGCTTCGCCACCGAGGTTATTGTCGCCTCGGTTCGCAGCCCGATGCATGTGGTCGAGTCGGCCTTACTCGGGGCGGACATCGCCACTCTCCCGTATAAGGTGATCGCCCAGTTGGCCAAGCATCCGCTGACCGACATCGGCATGCAGCAATTTCTTGCCGATTGGGAAAAACGTCAAAAATAAAACAGGGAATGCTATGCTTTCTCGCCTCCTTCATATAGGTGCTCTCCTTCTGGTGATTTCCCTACCGGTTTCGGCTGGTGCGGCCATGTATGCCTATGTCGATGCCCGGGGGATTTGCCATTACACTAACGTCCCGGGTGACGGGCGGTACAAGCTGAACGAGCGGGCGCCACGACGGCTGGGGTCGCCGGAAGATCAACTGATAAGGACTATTACCCGGCGCTCGAGCAGCGGGCTTTCACCAAGGGTGACGAACAGCGGTTATTACCGTGGGGGGTATTATGCTTTCAGGAGTGCACCCCAAACTCTCAACCGATATATCCAGATGGCTGCCATGAACCATCAGGTGGATCCGCTTCTGATCAAAGCCGTCATTAAGGCGGAATCCAATTTCGATCCTAATGCACTCTCACCGAAAGGCGCTCAAGGGTTGATGCAATTGATGCCGGGAACTGCCAAGGATCTTGCAGTCATCGACCCTTTTGATCCCCTTCAGAACATCAACGGGGGCACCAAGTACCTCAGATATCTACTTGACAACTTTAATGGAAATGTGGAATTAAGCTTGGCGGCATACAATGCCGGTCCGGGTAATGTCGCTCCCTATGGTGTCATTCCTCGGATCCCCGAAACCCAGAACTATGTTGCTAAGGTCATGGAGACCTATCGCTCGTACCGTAGCGGCAGACCCTCGCTTCCGCCGAATATTAATGTCCGGCAAATGGTAACCGTCAATTGAACCGCAGTTCCAAAATTCTCAATCTGCCTAATCTCATCACAGGCAGCCGGTTTATCCTCTCCGGCTGCCTGATGCTGCTTTTGCTTCAGGAGCAAACCACCCGTATGAGCTTAATCGCCTGGCTGGTTTTTTCGATTGCAGCCGGGTCTGACTGGATCGATGGCTATTTCGCTCGGAAGTACAAAGCTGTTACCGTCTTGGGTCAACTGATGGATCCTCTGGCCGATAAGGTCTTGGTGACCACAGCGCTAATCATGCTCATCCCCACCGGTAAAATGCCAGCTTGGGTAGCCCTGATCATTCTATGTCGTGAGATAGTGGTCACTGGGCTGCGAGGGGTCGCTTCCTCGTCCGGTGTTGTTGTTGATGCCAGCAGCCTAGGCAAATGGAAGTCCACCATCCAGTATATAGGCTTGGGCACCTTGATTTTTCCTCTCGGCGTTTTGCCTATTTCGAATTTACACCAGATGGGACTAGCCATTGTCTATGTGGCATTGGTACTGACAGTTTGGTCTGGTGTCGATTATTTTTATAAACTCCGGCGGATTTTTTTGGAAGACGAATGAGAGTGAGTGTTGGTGACTCAGCAAGTGTGATGAAGTTTCGATGTCAATCGGGCATGTTATGCGCCAAACGATGAGTCCCTGCCTTTTTGAAAGTTGCGAGAGAATGATCTGGGTTTACCTTGCGAGCATAAAGTCGAGAAAAAATTGCAGCGGCGTGGTGTAAAAATTAAAAGGGAAATTCAGGCGTTTACTTGGTGTGCGGAAGGCGAGCGTCCATGATGTGTGGACTAGACCTGTGGAAATCCAATAAATAATTTCTTCTCAACTTGACAAAGAAAGCGTTTTGTGTGCTTAATACTAGGAAGGAATAAAAAATACGTTTAATTCCTGACTAGTAGTCACCTGGCGTATTTATTATTTTGAATGAGTCTTTGGTGGCTTTAAATTTTTACAAGGCAAGCGAATCGCAGTGCTTGAAATGACTTGGCCATGAAAAGTCCCTATGCCTCGTGGGTCCTTCATGATCGTATCTGACATTGCCTGTGGTCCCAGATGAAATGTTCCAGGCGTCAATCGTTTTTTTAAGACATGGTCTTTTAAAGTATATTGGTGATTGCGAGCTGTAGTCTCTTGCCCTCCAAAACAACTGGATACGTTTTGGCAAACACCCAACGATGAACTTGTAAAAAAATGGTTAAAAATAATAATTTAATAACTGGCGTTGATATCGGATCTCACGCAATAAAAGTGTGTCAACTGCAAAAAACCGGAACTACGTATAAACTTATAGCAGTTGGATCAGCCGCTTTACCTTCAGGGGCTGTGGAAGACGGGGTTCTGCAAGAACCTTTAGAGGTTGGTAAGGTTCTATCTGCTCTATTAAAAAATCTTAAAATAAAAAATAAAAAAATAGGTATTTCAATTTCTGGTTACTCCGTCATAGTTAAAAAAATAAATTTAGAGGAAATGGAAGATGATGCGTTGGCCAAATATATTAGCGCTGAAGCTGAGCAGTATATTCCATTTGATCTAGATGATGTTTACATCGATTTCCAAAAGCTACCAACCAAGAAAGACGGTACTGATAGGTGTGATATAATGTTGGTTGCGGCAAAAAAAGAAGTAGTCAATGACTATCTTGATATGTTGAATGAACTTAAATTGAACACTGTTCTTGTCGATGTCGACGGTTTTGCGTTGGAAAATATTTGGGAAACAGTTTCGGGGCGGACTGAAAATGTCGCTTTGGTCGACATTGGAGCTTCAAAAATGAATATCAATATAATTTCTGAAGGGGTATCGGTATTGGCGCGAGATGTCGTTGTCGGGAGCGAGCAGTTGACGGACCAGTTGGCAAATGCTCTCAATGTTGATTATTTTCAGGCCGAAAGAATAAAACTCGGCATTGTGCCGTTAGACGAGCATAAAGAAACTGTCGAAAATATTTTTAATCAAACCTGTACGCAATGGGTCCTGGAGATAAAAAAAGCTATAGATCTTTACTTGGCGAATAATCCCGACCAGCCTTTACGGTCCATAATACTTAGTGGTGGGGGCGCCAAGGTAAATGGCCTGAAAGAGTATATAGCCAGAGAAACAGGATTAGATGTTATTGCTTTTAACCCATTCACTACAATGATTATTGATAATAAAAATTTGGATGAACATTATCTTGCTACGATAGCTCCAGAGATGGCTATCGCAACAGGCCTCGCAATTCGATCAGCCTCATTTTGAAATTATGATACACATCAATCTTCTGCCAGTTCGCGAAATAAAACGACGAAAAAAGGTCAAAAGTGAGATCGTTATTGCGGCTTTAGCCTTTCTTTCTCTCATCGGCATATTCTTGGTAATCGAGTTTTTGCAATTAAGTGCGATAGATAAGTTAAAAGATGAAGATAAAAGACTAATTGCAGAGAAGCAACAGTACACTAAAATTCTTGATGAAATTAAGAAGATGGAGGAGGAGAAAAAATTACTCCTCACTAGAGTAGAGGTAATAAATCAGTTAAAGCAGTCTTCTTCACTCACGGTACATGTCTTAGATGAAATAGCGAATTTGACTCCTCCTGGTAGGTTGTGGCTGAAAAGTTTATCTCAAGTAGAAAGTCAACTTGTTTTGACCGGTATGGCTCTCGATGATCAAACGGTCGCCAAGTATATGGATGATTTGGAAGGGTCGGGCTACATCCAAAATGTTAGTTTGGCCAGTTCAGCGATGGAGGTTTTCGCCGAGCGCAACCTGAAAGTGTTTTCTATCTCCGGGCAAGTGGCTATGCCTAAAAGATAAATCTGGCCACCTTTCCCGTGCTAGGACAATTTTATGAACTATAGTCCCAAAAAAACGAAGTTCGATATTTTTATCGATGGAAAATACTCATCCATTAGTAATAGGAATAAAATTTTAAGCATAATTCTGATTACAGTGACGATGGTTGGGCTCTTTTACCTGCTTTTTTTCAAATCTAACTATGATGATATCAATAAGCTTACCTCACAAGTTAATGCCACCAATGAAGATTTGAAAAAAGTGAGAAAAGCCGCAAGGAATTTACCTGTACATCAAAAGGAATTAGAGGATGCCAGGAGTCAATTCGAAACTACATCGGTATTGCTGCCTAAAAGTCAAGAGATTCCTAATCTGTTGAGGAATATATCAGATCTCGGGAGGAACGCTGGTTTAGATTTCATCTCTTTTGTCCCCGGTCAGGAAATACCAAAAGATTTTTATGCGGAAATACCGGTTGATATAAAAATTAAGGGCCCATATCATAATCTAGGCCTGTTTCTCGATAAAGTCAGTAAATTGGAACGGATAGTGACTGTAAATAATATTAAAACAGAAAAGGTAGAGCAGGATAAGAACGAAATACTTCTTCATTCCAACTGCAGGCTGATAACTTATCGATTCACGAATGTAAAGCTCGAACAGCCAAAAAAGCCCTAACCTTAGGTGAGTAATTTGTTTAAAGATATCTACATTCCAGCGGTGTGAAAAATGGACAAAGCGGGAATCTATAAATGCCTCTTTTTTTCTATGGCGCTTACGTTAGTTACTACGTACTCCTCTTCTCAAGAGGTTAAGACACAATCTGCAGACAGAAATTCCCTGCAATTAAGTGGTGACATTTATTCATATAACGCAGAAGGACGTTTTGATCCTTTTAAACCATTCGTTGCTCCAAAATCTTCCTCACCAACTCAACAAGACCCAAACGAAATTGTAGATGATGGAAATGAATTGACTGGAATGCAATTATTCGAACCCGGACAATTAACACTTGTAGGTGTTATGCTTTCATCACAGGAACCAATTGCCTTGGTTGAGGATCAAACTCGAAAAGGTTATGTCTTGAAATTAGGAAATTTAATTGGGAAAAGAGGCATGATTTCTTCAATTGATCCTCGACAAGTGGTAGTCACAGAGACCGCTAGGACACGTGCTGGAAAAGAAATGAAAAGTACAACTACAATGAGAATTAAGAAAGAGGGAGATAAATAATGTTTTTTAAAATTTTCCCATTAGTCCGAAAAAATATTATCACTAGTATAATACTTTTATTTGGATTGTTAATTATTGATTCTCATTTTATTGAGGCAAGCGATAATAAAGCAGAAATATCGTCTGTACTAATGGAAGAGACTGAGAATAAAATTGAAATTAGTATAGTCGGAAAAAGTCAGATTGTATCAACTATATACGCCCTCCCTAATCCCGAGAGAATTGTTGTGGATTTGGCAGATGCAGAAGTATCTAAAGATTTCATAAATAAGGTTAAGTCTAGCATTGTTCAGCTGCAAACGAAAGTTATTGAAGACGCAAAACCTTCGATACTCAGGCTTGAATTTACATTAAATGATAAGCTCTCGTATGAATCTAAGAAAATAGAAAACGATATAAAAATAATTATTAACAAAAAATCAGGTCTCGACGACAAAATAACCAACTCGTCGAAAAATAGCGGTAGTGAAAATGCAGATAAAAACAGCCCATCTACTTCAAAGGATGAAAACAACCGTAGTCAATCAAAAGAACAACACGCTAAAGATAAGATAGGAAACGCTATTGTAGCCCAAAAGAATTTAGACACGCAATTGCCCGATATCAATCCTCTTGCCTCTACATTGTCGCCGAAGGCCAGGGAACTGCAAATGCAGGATGCATTCAATTTCTCTGGTTACAACAAAGAGAGGATAACCGTTGAATTTCAAAAAATGGATTTGCATAATGTTTTCAATTTTCTTCGTCAAGTCAGCGGAGTTAATATCGTTGTCGATGAATCCGTCCAAGGTTCGCTTACCTTGGTGCTTGATGATGTTCCTTGGGATTTTGCACTTGATATAATTTTAAACCTCAAGGATTTAGAAAAAGAAGAAAAATTTAACACCCTAGTTATTTATCCTAAAAACAAAGGATTTAAATGGCCTGATCAAGCTCAAAATAACCTCAGTTTTCAAGCAGATTCTAATGTTGTGCACCAGGAATCTTTGATTATCAAGCAACAGGAGCGGCAGGGTTCTGTCGAATCCTCAGAAGCCAGGGAATACATTGTTTCAGCTAAAGAAGCTGAAAAACTGGAAAATTTCGAAACTGCTGTTCAAAATTATGAGAAAGCACTCGATAAGTGGCCTGGGAATAGCAAATTGGCGAATAAGATTTCTTCAATCTATCTTGTTCAATTACGACAAAACGCTAAGGCTTTATATTATGCAAAAATAGCTTTAGAAAAGGATCCATCTAATATAGATGCGTCTCTCAATGCCGCCATAGCATCGGCAAATATGCAAGACAAGGTAAAAGCCTCAACGTATTTTACTCAGTGTACTAAAGGGAAAAAGCCAGCCAAGGAAGCCTTGTTGAGTTTTGCTGCATTTAAAGAGGAACAACAGGTATATGGAGAGGCCCTGCAGGTACTCGAACGGCATGATGCATTGTACGGTGAGGATCTTGCCACCTTGGTCTCTTCGGCAAGAATCTATGATAAAATGGGCAAACAGCAGCAGGCTACGGAAAAGTATAATAAAGCCTTGTTGTCAGGATTTAATCTTCCTCCAGATTTGGCTAAATTCATTAAAGGGCGTGTTGCACTTAAACAATCGATGTGATTACGCGTTTTCGACAGTATTTGAGGAATAATTCTATGATAAAATCAGCTAATCTCGTGGTGACTCTATTTCTGGCTTTTTTGCTTCTCACAAACAGTTCTTGTGGCACAAAAAAGCAAACAAAGGAGCAGGTGAAATCCGATCCGCCAGTTTCGACAGTCGCCAGTTCTGGTAATCAAGCCCCAGCGCAGCCGGCTCAGCTGCCGGTTCGGTATCAAACCCCCGGATATGTAACCTCGAATGGCGCGGGTAATGATGGATTGGGAGAAGGGACCAGCGATTATCAAATTAAAGTCGGGGCCACAATCAGGTCGACGAGCGGTCCTCAACCTCTATGGGAGGTTTTGAAGCGGCTTGTTAACTTGAAAGGCATGACCGTAAGTTGGGCCGCTGATGTTGACCAAACAGTTCCTGTCGATGTTGATATATCTGCAACCGATAATTTTTATGATGCTATCGCTAATTTGCTCCTCCAGGCCGATTATTTTCATGAAGTAAAAGGTAAAAATATAGTCGTGCGAAACAAAACGACTAAAGTCTATCAGGTCGGTTTGCCTTACATGAAAGGGGGGTATAATTCAACAGTTGGTGGCAATTTCTTGTCTAATAAAGATGCAGCTTCTGGGACGGAAGGCTCGGTAAAGATAACAAGTGCCGACAATAAATTTGATATTTGGGAAAATGTAGAAGCCAATTTAAAAGTCATCCTTCAAACATTGGAGGCTGAAAGAAAGGAAAGCGTTGCGCAATCGTCAGCTGCAACCGACCTACCTGCCTCAAACAGTGCACCTCAATTGGCAGTCGCAAATAATAAAAATGCGCCCAGCGAAACAGAAAAAAAATCTCCTCAAAGAGCTAACAATACGGCAAGGGATGGGTCAACCTTTGTTATTGATAAAAGCGTTGGTGTCATAACTGTCACCGCGAAACCTAATACACTTAAGGCTGTTGATGACTATATAAATAATCTGAAAAAACGTCTCTATAAGCAGGTAGCGATAGAAGCAAAAATTATTGAAGTTTTTCTGCAAGACAATTCCAAACTCGGCCTGGATTGGAGTAGCGTCCTTAAAGATAAATCCGTTACAGGTACAGTTTCTTTCGGTAATGCAGGCCAAGTCTACCCGTATAATACACCCCAGTCAGATCTTTTTGCCAACACGTTTGTCAGCAGGGTTGTCATTCCCAGTGTATCCTTTGAAGTTTTGCTCAATGCTTTGAATGAGCAGGGCGATAGCCATGTATTATCCAATCCTAAACTGACCGTGCTCAATGGCCAACCGGCACTCATCAGTGTCGGAAAGGACATCGCTTACGTCAAGCAGGTGACGGCTGAGGTCGATAACGATGCCAATAACGGTGGAACCACTACCTATACTGCAGAAGTTGGTAATGTTGTCCAAGGCGTTGCCTTGGGGGTAATGGCCACCATTCGCGATGATGAAACTATTGTAATGCATCTCACTCCGATTACAACCGATCTTGAGAATCTGACCGCAGACGGAAATATACCTGTCACAACGGTTGGTACTGGGGCTGGTGCTGTTCAACTCGGACTGCCCATTGTAAGAGTCCGAGAAATGTCCACTATGGTAGAAGTAAGTAGCGGAGAAATGCTGATCATCGGCGGTATCATTGACAGCATTGAAGCAAATTCAGGAGCGTTTGCTCCAGGGCTTGGAAGCATCCCTGTGATTAAATACCTTTTTGGAGTTGAAGAAAAAACTTTGCAGAAACGTGAGCTTGTCATCCTGCTTACCCCGAAAATTATCTAGATTGAGAAACCTTTGATGCCCCTCAGAACTAACAGGAGAAATGGTATGAAATACAGCCGCCATCTGCTCATCGGCTTACTAGCGCTTTTCCTTGGTGGTTGCGGTACTACCGTTCACGAATCACTGAAAGTGCAACAACCTGGAAAATATACAATCGGTTCAGATAAATCGGTTGTTATTCTTCCCTTCGCTGACTACACCAATGCCGATAAACTGGAAACAGCCTATCGTCGTAATCTATTTGTCAGCGAAAATGTGACTGATCAATTTGTGAAATATGGCTTTCATACCCCTGTTCAGGAAGATGTTTTTCTTTATCTGGCTGATCAGAAAATCATAAATGTTGTAGCCTATGAAAGAAAAAAGACCAAATCACTCGAAGACGAGATGAACAAGGATTGGTCTCCGGCAATGAAAAGCACATTGCAACATTATATTGATCTCGCTCAGTATCCTAATACACAAGCAAGTGAGAGTGACAGCCCCGGTACGCATGGACTTACACAACAGGAAGTGGTCAAAATAGGTCGGCATTTTTCCGCAGACTACATAGTACGCGGTCGAATTATTCAATACAAAGATCGCCAAGATCCTACGTGGAATCCACTCAAGAAGGGTCTCGTTACCTTTGTAACTGGCGTCAATAGTAAAATCGCTTTTGGTCAGGCTGAATCTGAGAAGTATGATGAATTGAACAGTACAATTGCAGGAGCTGATGTAGGTGCTACCATTTCCGGTTTAACAGATGGAGACCTTAACCATGCCATTGGCTGGGGCGCGGCCGGTGCGGTGCTTGGTAATGTGGCGCATCACTCAGGAAGAATTCCACAGGCAGTTGTTCAATTACGTGTTTGGGTACAAGACGCTTACACTGGCAACGTAGTTTGGACAAATCGAGTCGATGTTAAAGTATCACCGGAATCAGTTTTAGCAGATTACCAATATGACGCTCTTTTCGAAAAAGCCACGGAAAAAGCCATTACTACTTTAGTAGATGATTTTGCCCAAGTAGTCTATAATGTTCCCGCGCCAGGGACTCTTCCACCAGCAGTTCCAGTTGCAAATCCAATAGCCACCGTAGCATTAGATACCGACAAAGACGGTGTATGTGACGCCGCCGATCATTGCCCGAATACTCCTGCCGGAGTAGCGGTCAACGCACTCGGATGTCCGGTTACAGAAAACCTTATACTCGAAGGTGTGAACTTCAAGTCAGGTTCAGCCGTTCTCACCCCGGAATCACAGAGAATACTTGACAGGACTGCTTCTGCCCTCATCCAGGCACCTCAGGTCAAGGTCGAAGTGGCCGGTTACACTGACAGCGTTGGTGATGCCAAACGCAATCTCGATCTTAGCTCTGAGCGCTCTCTGTCGGTGCTCCATTATTTGAAAGGCAGAGGGGTCGCCGCCACACAATTGACATCGAAGGGATATGGAGAGGAATATCCGATTGCCAGCAATTCCACCCCTGCTGGTCGACAGAAAAACAGAAGAACCGAACTGCATCCAATTACTAAATAAATCCGGCATCTTTCGTTGGGTGCATAAAGCCCTGTCACTACTGGTGACAGGGCTTTTTTTGTTTGCCCGGCATGGCGGGCAAACCCAGCCTGCGTTACGCAGGCATCACCCCGACCGGAGGGAGGACAATTCGAATCGCAGGTAAGCGAAGACTCCGAGAAAAGTGGCTCCGAAAATTTGGACACGCCTTTAAGTGGTAAATCTGCTACCAGTAATGCCCATTGAAGGGCTTAACCAAGGAGCAGAAAATGGCAAAAGGAACGAGGCGGAAACACTCAGGGTCATTCAAGGCAAAAGTTGCACTGGCGGCGATCGCCGGCGACAAGACGCTGGCCGAACTGGCGCAGCAGTTTGAAGTGCACCCCAACCAGATATCTAATTGGAAGCGGCAACTCAGCGAACGGGCTGCTGATGTTTTTGACAAGGCCAGCGCTACCGATCCTCCGGTTGACGTGAAGGCTATGCATGCCAAGATCGGTCAACTGACGTTGGAAAACGATTTTTTAGAGAGCGCGCTCACCAAGGTGGGGTTGCTGAGCGCAAAGCGATAATCAACCGCACACATGCTCTTCCGATTAAACGGCAGGCCCAATTGGTTGGCATCAGCCGCAGCAGCGTTTATTATCGGCCCAAGCCGGTCAACACCTCCAATTTAGTGTTGATGCGCCGAATGGATGAGCTGCATCTGGAACATCCGTTCATGGGTGCCCGCATGCTGCAAGATCAGCTCAATCGAGCTGGCC
The DNA here is from genome assembly GCA_038318785.1 of Desulfobulbales bacterium. GTDB lineage: Bacteria > Desulfobacterota > Desulfobulbia > Desulfobulbales > Desulfobulbaceae > Desulfobulbus. The sequence goes on from JBBQCO010000034.1 coordinate 26,512, forward strand.
TTGCTGTGGGCCGCAAGCATGTCGGCACACTGATGAAGTGCATGGGCGTTGAGATTTTATACCGAAAGCCCGGGACCAGCAAGAAATCCCTGGAGCAGATATGATCCATGGCAAGCTGGAGAATGTGAATGCCTATCTCTCCCTAGGTGTGACCGACATGCGCAAATCGATCAATGGCCTGTCTCTGTTTGTCGAAGAACAGTTTGAACTCAATCTTTTCACCGGCAACCTGTTCGTTTTTTGCAATCGCCGGCGGGATATGGTGAAAATCCTGTACTGGGACACTAACGTATTTTGTGTTTGGATGAAGCGCCTGGAGGCGGATTGTTTCCGCTGGCCGAACAGTGAGCAGGAGGTTATGGAGGTGAGCGGCTCTGCCTTGAGTTGGCTTCTGCATGGACTTGACCTGTGTCAGGCGTACCGCCCGCTGCTCTTTGAAAAGGTTGGGTAATGTATGGTTATCTATTTGATTTTACATGTGTGATATTCGTTTATTCATGGGAATATATGGCCACGAAGATGGATATGACCTCATTGCCCGATAATCCGGAACTGTTTTGGCTCAGCGGGAATAGGACTTTTGGGCTGTTTATGATAAACCATCATAAACGGAGGGAAGTCCATGCGAAAGAAGCGTCACAACTACAGCTCTGAAGAAAAAGTAATCATCCTCAAACGCCACCTGGTTGGCCGGGAAACGGTGTCGGATCTCTGCGATGAACACCAACTGCAGCCAAATACCTTCTATGGTTGGCAAAAGCAGTTTTTCGAA
>JBBQCO010000035.1:0-26290 GCA_038318785.1 Desulfobulbales bacterium
GCCACAGGCGCTCCTCGATCTTTTAACAGCGGCCGGGGCCGACCGCCATGAGTCCTGCACACACAAGAATGATTTCTGTTTTCGACAACTTGAAGGGGTATGACAATGGGAAAACTCATTATGACTGCCGATGATTCGGCCAGCGTCAGGCAGATGGTTGCCTTTACCCTCAAGCAAAACGGGTACGAGGTGGTTGAAGCGGTTGACGGCCAGGATGCCCTGACCAAACTCGCCTCCAAAAAGGTGGACATGCTGCTGACCGACCTCAACATGCCCAAACTTGACGGCATCGGGCTGATTAAAGGGGTGCGCGCCAGCAGTCTCAATAAATTCATCCCCATCGTCATGCTGACCACCGAATCCCAGGATTCGAAAAAGGCGGAAGGCAAATCAGCCGGGGCTACTGGCTGGATTGTCAAGCCGTTCAAACCGGAACAGCTGATTGCGGTGGTCAAGAAGGTGTTGGGATAAAAGAAGCGGACGACGGCATTGGCTATTTATCCGATGCGACCCGCATTGGCTCAGACGACGAGATAAGGATCCGGACCATGATCGAAGAACACATTGCCACCTATCGAGAAGAAGCCGGCGAATTGCTCGCCGAACTGGAGACATCCCTGCTCGACCTTGAAGAAACGCCGGAGGACAATGATCTTATCAATCGGGTTTTTCGGGCCATGCACACAATCAAGGGTTCGGGGGCGATGTTTGGGTTCGACGACATCGCCGCCTTCACCCATGAAGTTGAAACGGTCTTTGATCTGGTCCGCAACGGCAAGATGGTGGTGACCAAGGAGCTGCTCAATCTGACTCTTCAATCCCGTGATCATATTTCCGCGTTGCTTGAGGCCTCGGCAGGTTCGGGTCAGGTGGATACCAGTGTGGGCGATGCCCTGATTGCCGGACTGCGGCGGTTGGTGCCCAGTCCTGACGTCGGCAACCACCAAGCCGAGACTTCATCGGCGCCGAACGCACGAGCCGAAGCAGATGAGGCCAGGGAGAAGACCTGGCGGATCCGTTTCCAGCCCAATCGGGAACTGCTGCTCTGCGGCAGCAACCCGGTCTCGTTGATCAATGAATTGCGCGGCCTGGGACCGTGCCTGGTTACGGCCCATTTTGACGCGCTTCCCGCCCTCGATACCCTGGTCGGTGAACACTGCTATGTGTACTGGGATATTGTCCTGACAACCAGCCGGGGCGAGGCCGCGATCAAGGATGTGTTTATCTTTGTCGAGGATGACTGCCAAATCGGGATTGAACTGGTCGACCATGGCGAGCCTGGCGGCGACGACCAGGACGGGCACAAAAAACTCGGTGAAATCTTGGTCGAGCGCGGTGATCTTTCCTCCGAACAGCTCCAGCAGGCCCTGGGACAGCAAAAGCCGTTAGGCCAACTCCTGGTTGACGGGGGGGCGGTGAGTGCCGAGAAAATACGGTCAGCCTTGGACGAACAACAGCAAGTCAAGCAGGTCCGGCAGGATCGAGCGGCTGCTCCCGACGCCGCCGCCAGCATCCGGGTGCCTGCCGAACGGCTCGATCAACTGGTCAACCTGGTCGGTGAGATGGTGACGGTGCAGGCGCGCTTGACTCAGGTTTCCAACAGTCTGGGCGATGCCACCTTTGTCTCTATCGCCGAAGAGGTTGAGCGTCTGACCAACGAATTGCGCGACACTGCCCTCAATATCCGCATGCTGCCCATCGGCAGTACCTTCAGTAAGTTCAAGCGGTTGGTGCGCGATCTTTCCCAGGAGTTGGGAAAAGAGATCGAAATGGAGACCTTCGGCGCGGATACCGAAATAGACAAGACCGTGATCGAGAAGCTCAACGATCCCTTGGTCCATATCATTCGTAACAGCATTGATCACGGCATCGAGAAGCCGGCGGACCGGATCGCCAAAGGGAAACCGGCAACCGGCACCATCCGACTGGGAGCCGAACACGCCGGCGATTCCGTCCTCATTACCATCTATGATGATGGCGGCGGTATCAACCGCGACGCGATCCGCAATAAAGCCGTTGAACTGGGGATGATTTCCGCCAACGCCGACCTCAGCGACCAGGAGATTTTCAGCTATATCTTCGCCCCGGGTTTTTCCATGGCAGCCAAGATTACCAGCGTTTCCGGCCGCGGCGTCGGCATGGATGTGGTCAAGCGGGGGATCGAAGGGCTGCGGGGCACTATCGTGGTCAACAGCGATCTCGGCCGCAGCACCACCATTACCCTGAAAATCCCCCTCACCCTGGCCATCATCGAGAGCCTGCTGGTCAAGATCGGCGACAGTCATTTCGTCTTGCCCCTGGCGGCTATCGAGGAATGCGTGGAATTGTCGCGGGCCGATGTCCAGGCCGCCCATGGCCGCAACCTGGCCAAGGTGCGCGGTACCCTTACACCCTATGTCTCTCTTCGCGATCAGTTCGACATTGCCGGTATTCGACCGGATATCGAGCAGATTGTCATTGTTTCGGTGCAGGGGGTGCGCATCGGATTTGTCGTTGATTTCGTGGTCGGCGAGCATCAGACGGTGATCAAGCCGCTTGGGGTGCTCTATCAGGATGTCAAAGGCATTTCCGGAGCCACCATCCTGGGAGACGGTAGCGTGGCCCTGATTCTTTCCCCCGGCGATCTGGCCAAAATGGCGGAAACGGCTGAGGTTGATCAGTTCTGAGGCCGCAGGGGCGGGCCATCTGCCTGGTTGCATTCGGGCACGTCCACAATGGCAATGATCCCCTCGGAGAGCCAACACTGCTCCAAGGATGTACCGATTAACGATTGGTTCACCAAAACAAGAAGGCAATATTATGGCATTCACCTTTTTCATGCGCGATCAACCGACCCTGGAGCACGCCGCCGACCATATGATTCACTATGCCAGCGGAAGAAGCCGGATCAAAATCTGGGATGCCGGCTGTGCCCTGGGGCAGGAGACCTATACGATCGCCATGATTTTTGCCGAGAAGATGAACCCGTTCGGTTTCAAAAATCTCCGCATCGATGCCACTGATTACGATAGCGCCAACAACTTCGGCGATATCGTCAAAGAGGCGACGTATCCGGTCGAGGAGCTGCAGCGCACCCCTGCAGAATTGCTGGGCAAGTATTTCGAGCCTGCCGACAAGCCGGGGCATTCCCGCGTCAAGCCGATTCTGCGCGACCGGATTGCATTCCAATACCACGATCTCCTGTCGTTAAAGCCGGTTGGCCAGGATTACTGCCTGGTCGTCTGCAAGAACGTCCTGCTCCATTTTCAATACCCGGAACGGGTCGAGGTGTTCAAGATGTTCCACCGGGCCTTGGCCCCGGGCGGATATCTGGCCAACGAAAACACCCAGAAACTGCCGCAGGAGGTGGCGCACCTCTTCACCCAGGTGGTGCCGGATGCGCAGGTGTACAAGAAGGTCGGAGACTAAAAGCGTGCGGATTGTTCCCTTGCAAAAAAACATCAAGGTGTACAGCTGCAGATCCTACCTGATTCTGGGCGACTGGAACCGGGTCGAGGATGTCAACACCCTGATCGATCCGGGAATCGATGGCTTTGTCCTTGATGAAATTGAGCACCTTTCCACGGGCTTCGGCAAGGTGGCGGTGGAGCAGGTGCTGCTTACCCATAACCATTTTGACCATGCTGCCGGCATCATGGCGATCAAGAAACGGTACAACTGCCGGGTGCTGGCCGCCATCGACGGACCCGGGGTGGATGAACTCCTCCCCGATGGACACTTCATCAAGGCCGGTGACGATTTTTTGGAAGTGATTCATACCCCGGGTCATTCCTCGGATTCGATCTGCCTCTATGCCCATGCGGCCAAGGCGCTCTTTTCTGGGGACACGCAGCTCAAAGCGCATGGATCCGACGAGACCTACATCCCGGAATATGTGGCCGGGTTGATGAAGCTGGCCGGCCGCAGCATCGAGTACATCTATTCCGGTCACGATGCGCCACTGACCAGGGGGTGTCGCGAAATTATCCTGCAAACCCTGAACACTCTGCGGCATTTCGATGATCCCGCGCAACCCAGGGAACAATAACACCATGATAGGAACAGAGCAGGTGCAATCACAAACAACAGAGGGAACAGCTCACCAGACCCTTTGGTCAAACCACGGTCACAACAACAGCAAAGGAGACAGGCAATGGGGGGAAGATCCGATGTATCCAGGTTCTCGGGGGATGGCATGATCAAGGCACACTCCGGTTACCCGGTACGGCATGACTTAAAGGCGGGCTGTTCTAGCGATAGCGCTACACACAACACATCAAGGGGGAAATGACATGGCTTGGTTCAACAACATGACACTCAAGGGAAAACTGCTGGCCGGTTTTATCACCGTGGCCATCATCGCCGGGGCTATTGGCGGCTATGGTATTTACAACATTAAACAAATCGACGAAGCCGATACCAAGCTCTATAGCCAAATCACCGTCCCGCTGAGCGAAATTGCGGACATCTCCATCGCCTTCCAGCGGATCCGAGTCAATGCCCGCGACGTGATCACGGCCACGACCCCTGAAAAGCGTGAGCAATTTTCCGGCCGGATCAAGGATCTCCGCGAGACCATAGAGAAGCATTCTGCGAGTTATGAAAAAACCCTGTTCAGCGAGGAAGGCAAGCAACTCTTTGCTGAATTCAAGAAAACCCGCGGTGTCTACGGTCCGCTACTGGACAGGATCCTCGTCCTGGCCAAGGAAGGCAAGACCGATGACGCCTTAGCCCTGCTTCAGGGCGAGGCCGGCAAGGCATCCCGGGATGAGCAGAATGTGATAGAAAAAATGATGGAAGGCAAGGTCGCCCAGGCCAAACTGACAGCTGACGGCAACACTGTTATGGCCAACCGGGCCAGTATGGTGATGACCGTCTTGGCGGTAGTTGGTGCCATTCTCGCCATTGGTCTGGGCCTGTTCATTGCCCGCATCGTACTGCGCCAGTTGGGCGGCGACCCGAAACAGGTTGGCGAAATTGCCGCCCTGGTGGCGGTTGGTGACCTCTCCCGCGAAATAGTCTTGCCTCCAGGCGATACCACCAGCGTCATGGCCGCCATGAAAAAGATGGTCGAGACCATTCGCGCCTTGGCGGCCGATGCCAACATGCTGTCCACGGCAGCCATTGCAGGCAAGCTGGCCACCCGCGCCGATGCCTCCAAGCACCAGGGCGACTTCCAGAAGATCATCGTCGGAGTCAATGAATGCCTCGACGCGGTGATCGGCCCGCTCAATGTGGCCGCAGAATACATCGACCGCATCTCCAAGGGCGATATCCCGCCGAAGATCACTGACAACTACAACGGCGACTTCAACGAGATCAAGCTGAACCTCAACAACTGCATCGACAACATCAACGCCATGGTGACCGACGCCAATATGCTGGTCGAGGCCGCAGTCGAAGGCAAGCTGGCCAGCCGCGCCGATGCCTCCAAGCACCAGGGCGACTTCCAGAAGATCATCGCCGGAGTCAATGACTGTCTCGACGCGGTGATTGGCCCGCTCAATGTGGCCGCCGAATATGTTGACCGCATCTCCAAGGGCGATATCCCGCCAAAGATCACCGACAACTACAACGGCGACTTCAACGAGATCAAGCTGAACCTCAACAACTGCATCGACAACGTCAATGCTCTGGTAGCCGATGCCAACATGCTGTCTAAAGCCGCGGTTGGAGGCATGCTTGCCTCGCGAGCAGATGCCTCTAAACATCAGGGTGATTTTCAGAAAATCGTGGTCGGAGTCAATGACTGCCTCGACGCGGTGATCGGTCCGCTCAATGTGGCCGCCGAATATGTCGACCGCATCTCCAAGGGTGACATCCCGCCCACGATTACCGACAGCTATAACGGCGATTTCAACGAAATTAAAAACAACCTCAACAATGTGGTCAAGATGATGAACGATCTTCTTGCCCAGACGGATATCCTGATCAAAGGCGCCGCCGATGGTGAACTCGACAAACGGGCTGACGCCAGCCTCTTTGTCGGTGGCTGGAACCAACTGGTGGCCGGGATCAACGATACCGTGGTCAATATCGTCAACCCCTTAAGAGTAACCGCCGACTACGTGGATAAAGTGGCCAAAGGCGTCATTCCACCCAGCATCACCACGGAATACAAAGGCGAGTACAACGTCATTAAGGGCAACCTCAATAACATGGTCAAGATGATGAACGATCTTCTTGCCCAGACGGATATCCTGATCAAGGGCGCTGCCGAAGGTGAACTTGATAAACGAGCTGACGCCAGCCTCTTTGTCGGCGGCTGGAACCAACTGGTGGCCGGGATCAACGATACCGTGGTCAATATCGTCAATCCCTTAAGAGTAACCGCCGACTACGTGGATAAAGTGGCCAAAGGCGTCATTCCACCCAGCATCAGCACTGAATACAAAGGCGAGTACAACGTCATCAAGGGCAACCTCAACAACATGGTCAAGATGATGAACGACCTGCTTGCCCAGACGGACATCCTGATCAAGGGCGCTGCCGACGGCGAACTCGACAAACGGGCAGACGCCAGCCTCTTTGTCGGTGGCTGGAACCAACTGGTGGCCGGGATCAACGACACGGTGACTAACATCGTCAACCCGCTGATGGTCACCGCCGACCATGTCGATCGGGTTTCCAAGGGCGATATGCCTCCTATCATCACCGATATTTATAAAGGGCAATACAACCAGATCAAAAACAACATCAACGTTCTGATCGAGGCCACCAACAATATTACCGCCAATGCCAAACAAGTCGCCCAAGGCAATCTGATGGTCGACCTGAAAAAACGATGTGAAAATGATGAATTGATGGAATCTCTGGGCAACATGGTCGACAAACTGAAAGAGGTCATAACCGAGGTCCAGAGCGCGGCCGATAACGTCAGTTCCGGTTCCCAGGAGATGTCGGCCACTGCTCAGCAGATGTCGCAAGGAGCAACCGAACAGGCAGCCAGCGCCGAAGAGGTTTCCTCGAGCATGGAGCAGATGGCCTCCAACATTCGCCAGAATACCGATAACGCGATGCAGACCGAAAAAATCGCGATTAAAAGTGCCTCGGATGCCAAAGAAGGCGGCAAGGCGGTGACCGAAACCGTATCGGCGATGAAACAGATAGCCACTAAGATCTCGATCATCGAGGAGATCGCCCGCCAGACCAACCTGCTGGCCCTCAACGCCGCCATCGAGGCAGCACGGGCCGGTGAGCACGGTAAGGGCTTTGCCGTGGTCGCCTCTGAGGTGCGGAAGCTGGCGGAACGGAGCCAATCAGCCGCTGGTGAGATCAGCCAGCTGTCCACCTCCAGCGTCGCCATTGCAGAGCAGGCCGGCGACATGCTCAACAAAATGCTGCCCGATATTCAGAAAACCGCGGAGCTGGTCCAGGAAATCAGCGCCTCGAGCAAGGAACAGGATACCGGCGCCGACCAGATCAACAAGGCTATTCAGCAGTTGGATCAGGTTATTCAGCAAAATGCTGGATCTGCCGAGGAAATGGCCTCCACCACAGAAGAGCTTTCCAGCCAGGCTGAACAGCTCAAGGCCACTATCGCCTTCTTTACGCTGGATACCGGTAAGCAACGGCGCGTCATCACCGCACCACCGCATCGTCCGATGAAACAACAGGCAATCGGCCATGTCGCTCCGCCGAAAGCGGCTGCGGCCAGCAAGGCAAGCGTAGGCAGTTCGAAAAAAGCCGGCAAGGCGGATATGGGGATCATGCTCGACATGGGGATCAAGGGCGGTGCGGATCAGTTAGATGAGGAATTCGAACGATTCTGATTTTGGCTTTAAGCTGTCAGGCTGGAGCCCGACGGTCCAAGTCGCAGCGGACCTGAGGGCTTCTGCCCGAAAACAATCCTGTCCCCAAAGGAGGAACAATCATGAGCGTGGCTGGAATAACTGAAACGGTGCAGTATCTGACCTTTAAACTGGCGGATGAAATTTTTGCCTTTGATGTGGCTAAGGTACGGGAAATCCTGGAGATGACCTCCATAACCAAGGTGCCGCAAACACCTGATTTCATGCGAGGGGTCATTAATTTGCGGGGGAGCGTGGTGCCGGTCATCGATCTGCGCCTCAATTTCGGCATGCAGTGCACCGAACAGACCGTCAATACCTGCATCATCGTGGTTGAGGTGAATCTGGTTGAAGAGACCATCGTGCTGGGCGTTTTGGCCGATTCTGTTCAGGAAGTTGTGGAAATGGAACCGGAACTTATTGAACCGCCTCCCCAGTTGGGCACCAAGCTCAACACCGAGTTTATTAAGGGAATGGGCAAGGTCGAAAACAATTTTGTCATGATTCTCGATATCGACAAGGTCTTTTCAGCAAATGACTTGACCGATATCCAGGGGAATTTAGCCCCATAACCAGGCGATTCCCGTTGGTCGCGCCCTCTGGAGCGACCAACGGGAACAGGAGCGAGCAGCAGTATGAGTGTCTATGCGCCTGCAAAAATAAAGGACAAGGAATTTAAACAATTAAGCTCATTTATCTATGAGCGGGTTGGCATTCAGTTGCCGCAAGCCAAGAAAACCATGCTTGAGGCCAGGCTGCAAAAACGTCTCAAGACTTTAGCCATGGATACCTTTGAGGAGTATGCTCAGTTTGTTTTCAGTGACGAGGGCCAAAAAGCCGAACTGGTACACCTCATCGATGTGATCACCACCAATAAAACCGATTTTTTCCGTGAACCGGTCCATTTTGAACATCTAACCCAGAATGCCTTGCCGTCCATCATGAAGCGTAATGGGCACAACGGCTCCGAACCGATCCGCATCTGGAGCGCCGGGTGCTCAAGCGGAGAGGAACCCTACACCCTGGCGATGGTGTTAAACGATTTTGCGGCAGCCCATCATGGTTTTCGCTTTTCCATTCTGGCTTCTGACATCAGCACCAGAATACTAGATACGGCCAAGGCCGCCATATATTCGGAAGAGCGCACTGATGGCATCGCCCCGCTGATCAAAAAAAATTATCTGCTGCGCAGCAAGGACCGCACCCGCGGCCTAGTCCGCGTCTGTCCGAAACTTCGCTCCCAAGTCGTGTTCCGCCGAATTAATTTCATGGATGCCGATTTTGGCATAGCCGAGCAGATGGACATTATTTTTTGCCGCAATGTGGTTATTTATTTCGACAAACCCACCCAACAGAATCTGATGCGGAAGTTTCATCGGCAGTTGCGGCCGGGGGGCTATTTGTTTTTGGGACATTCCGAGACGCTCAACGGCTTAGAGGTGGATTTTACCACCGTCGGCTCAACCGTGTATCAGAAGCAATGAAACGCTTCATTGCGGAACATAGTTGCAACCCCTTCCTCAAGCCAGGTGAAGCCATTATCTCGCCCGACCCCATCCTGGTGAGCACCATCCTGGGATCGTGCGTGGCGGTCACCATGTATTCACCGGCCGAAGGAATTGGCGCTATCTGCCATGCGATGATGCCCGTAAATCTTAAACAAGATAACGAACTTTTCTATGTCGACACAGCGGTGCGCTATCTTCTTCAAAAGATGCAAGAGCATGGAGGGCACACCGATATGATTATCAAACTTTTTGGGGGCGCGCAGGTGCTGGGTGGCGGCTATTCTAACACAGCCAGGCGGTCGGTCGGCGAGCAGAACATCATTCAGGCTAAAAATACCCTCGGCCAGCTGGGCCTGACGATTGCCAAAGAAAATATCGGCGGCACTTCAGGAAGAAAATTGTTTTTCTCAATAATGACGGGTGATGTCTACCTGCGTAAACTCAGTGGAATTGAGAGTACGTGTACCCAAGGAGAAATGCCATGAGCAAAATAAAAGTGTTGGTTGTTGATGATTCGGCATTGGTCCGGCAGACTCTCTGTGAAATCCTGAATTCCGATCCTGAAATTGAGGTTGTAGGCTCAGCGGCAGACCCATTCATGGCAGCGGAGCGGTTACGAACCGTGGTTCCCGACGTCATCACCCTGGATATCGAAATGCCGCGGATGGACGGGTTGACCTTTCTCCAGAAATTAATGAGCCAGCATCCCATTCCGGTGGTGATGTGCTCCAGTCTGGCTGAAGAGGGCAGCGAATCGGCACTCAAGGCCATGGAATACGGTGCGGTCGATATCATCACCAAGCCCCGCATGGGCACCAAGCAATTTATTGAAGAGTCCCGCATTACCATTTGCGACGCGGTCAAGGGGGCCGCTGCGACCAGATCCGGCGCGAGGCCTGCTGTTCGAAGCACCTTGAAGGAGATTTCACCTAAATACTCCGCCGATGTGATCATGGACAAGCCCAATTCCAAGGCCATGATCCAGACCACCGAGAAAGTGGTGGTCATCGGTGCCTCCACCGGCGGCACCGAGGCACTGCGAATTTTCCTGGAAATGCTGCCCGAGGATACTCCGGGGATGGTCGTCGTCCAGCACATGCCGGAAAATTTTACCGCCGCCTTTGCCAGACGGCTCGACTCGCTCTGCCGGGTCACGGTCAAAGAGGCTGCAGACAACGATACCATTGTCCGCGGCCGAGTCCTGATCGCCCCTGGCAATCATCATACCCTGCTCAAACGCAGCGGCGCGCGCTATTATGTCGAGGTCAAGGATGGGCCTCTGGTGTCGCGGCATCGCCCCTCGGTGGATGTCCTCTTTCGGTCGGCGGCCCGGTATGCCGGCAAGAACGTGGTTGGTGTGATTATGACCGGCATGGGAGACGACGGGGCGCGAAGCATGAAGGAAATGTTTGATAGCGGGGCGTTCACCATTGCCCAGGATGAGGCCAGCTGCGTGGTTTTCGGCATGCCGGCTGAAGCGATCAAGCATGGGGGGGTGCACAAGGTTATGCCCTTGCAGCTCATTGCCGCCGAGGTGTTACGATTGTGTGTCTGAGCATCTGGCCCGCCGACCTGGTGACAGTTTCTTTGGCCAACGAGCATCCGGTCCATTGGAGGTCGAGGATTGGGGTGCTGCAGCGGCGTGCGGCACCGGAGCTTTTCAAAGAAATGTACACGAAATGTCCGCAGCGATCACCGACTTGAGCACTGGTGCCACCAATCCCGCAACCCCATCAGGGGAGGCGGCGGGGTACGGCTCAGGGCAACTTATGCCCACCAAGGGATCTTGCCATGAATATAGCTCATGCTCCTAAAATGCCGGTTTTAGGGCGCTCCTGGTTTCAGGGCACCATGGCCTGCCTTGCTGTCCTCGTGTTCGTCATGGGCGGATACTGGTTTATTCATGTCCGGGAGGAAGCAACCAAGCGGGAACACTATGAGCATCTAGCGACCATTGCCCGGTTGAAAACCGATCAGTTGCGCGCCTGGCGCCAGGAGCGTCTGGCGGATGCACGGATGAATGCTTCGGGGATGGCGCGAAGACTGACCCTTGAGTTGCTCCACACCAACAATCCGGCCGTACTGGCGCAACTTACCGAACGTCTGAGATTCTTCCAGGAAAATGAAGGTTACCATAACATGATTCTGGCCACACCCGATGGCCGGATTCTGGTTTCCCTGCAAGACAGAAATGCCACCCTGGAGGCCGAGGAAAAGATGCTGATGACCGAGGCCCTGTCCACGTCGCAGCCAATCCTCGGCGATTTTTATCACTGCCGGAGTTGCGAGATGATCCATTTCGATGCGGCGTCGCCGGTGGTCGACGATGCCAACCGGGTTGTGGCGGTGCTGATTCTAGTGGTCGATCCGGCAAGGGATGTCTTTCCTTTAATGCAGACCTGGCCCATGCCGCACGCCGATGCCGAGAGCTACCTCGCTCGCCGGGAAGGCGATCGCGTCCTGTTGCTCTCTCCGCTCCGGCATCTGGCTTCTCCGTCTTTGAATTTCACCTCCCTTGCGCTGTCAACGGTCGATAATTCAGCCGTCCGCGCCGTGCTCGGCGAATCGGGTGGGGCGCTTGGCATGGACTATCGGAACGTGCCTGTCCTCTCTGATATCCGTGCTGTGTCGGGGACTCCCTGGTACATGATCACCGAAATGGATTATGAGCCTCTGCTGACCCAGGCGCGGATACAGGGTGGCAGTCTGCTGTTCATGCTGGCCATGGTCATCACGATGACCATAGTTCTGGCCCGGCTTGACAGCGTCAGCCGGCGAAAGAATCTTTCCGAGGCCCTGCTGGAGGCCCAATGCGCGCGCAACCGGTCCCAGGAGGAAATCCGCGCCACTCTGTACGCCATCGGCGCCGGCGTGATCGCCACCGATGGTTCCGGACTGGTCAACCGGATGAATATGGAGGCCGAACGGCTCTGCGGCTGGAGGGAAGAGGAAGCCCTTGGGCAGCCCCTGGTAGCAGTTTTCCACGCCCTTGACGACACAACCAACAATCCGGTACCATTGCCAATCAGCCAGGTGCTGGCCGCAGGGGAGAGCGTGGGTGTGAGTCAGCATATCCTGCTGGTTGACCGGAACGGTCAACGTCGGCCGGTGACTGACAGCTGGTCGCCGATTCGCGATGAACACGGCGAGATCAGCGGCGTTGTTCTGATTTTTCGAGATCAGACCAACAAAAAGGCCATGGAAAGGGCCCAGTTCGAAATCGGCAAACGGTACAGCGATTTGATCGAAAGCGTCAATGACCTGATCTGGGAGACCGATACCCAGCATCGGTTCATTTTTGTCAGTCGTCGGGTGGAAGACATGCTCGGCTATCGATCGGAGGAGATCATGGGCAGACCCTGGGATGCCTTCCTCTGCCCCGAGGAATCCCAACCCGATGAGGGCTTAACCTACACAATCGCCAATCATCAGCCGTTTCGCATGATCTGCCATACCTGGATGCGAAAAGACGGCAACAGGGGAATCTACGAGTCAAGCGCCACCGCCACCTTTGATCAGCAGGGCCGGTTTCTCGGGTATCGGGGGATCAGCCGCGACATTACCGACCGCCGCCAGGCGGAGGAAGAGCAGCACAAGCTGCAAGAGCAGCTGCTCCAAGCTCAAAAGATGGATACCATCGGTAGGCTTGCCGGAGGAGTGGCGCATGATTTCAACAACATGCTGACTGTGATCTGCAATTACGCGGAAATGAGTCTCTCGGAGGTCGAGGAGGCCCATCCGCTTCGCAAACGCCTCGCCGCCATCCATAAGGCCGCCCTCCATTCGGCTGACCTCACCCGACAGTTGCTGGCTTTTGCCCGCAAGCAGGTGACGGTGCCGCAAATTCTCGATCTCAATGAGACCATCACCGGGATGCTGAAAATGCTGAGGCGGCTGATCGGCGAAAATATTGAGCTCCAATGGAAACCCACACCGGAGATCTGGCCGGTAAAAATGGACCCGACCCAGGTCGGCCAGGTCCTCGCCAATCTGGCGGTGAACGCCCGCGATGCCATAGCCGGAACGGGCCACCTGGTGATCGCCACTGAGAACCTGACGGTTGATCAGGCTTACTGCGCCGGTCGGATCAATTTTTCTCCGGGCGATTATGTGGAGATAACCGTGAGCGATAGCGGCTGCGGCATGACCGGTGAAGTCATCAACCATATCTTTGAGCCTTTTTTCACCACCAAGGGCGAAGGACAGGGCACCGGCCTTGGTCTGTCCACTGTCCACGGCATCGTCTATCAAAATGAAGGCATCATCCATGTTTACAGTGAGCCAGGGCAGGGTACCACCTTCCGAATTTACCTGCCCCGAGGGGAGATCGAAGCTGAGGTTGCCAGGCTTCCGCAATCCGATGATTCGGCCAGCGGCAGCGAGACCCTCATGATAGTTGAAGATGAAATCACCATTCTTGAACTCAGCACCACCATCCTGGAAAATAAGGGGTATACCATCTTGGCGGCCAGCACTCCCCATGAAGCCCTGGACCTTGTCCGCACTTTCCAAGGCGTGATTCATCTGGTTATCACCGATGTGATCATGCCGCAAATGAATGGCCGCGACCTTTTGGACCAGATCAATCGTCTGCACCCGGGGATAAAAAGTCTCTATATGTCTGGATACACAGCAGATATTATCGCCCAGCAAGGGGTGATCGAGGCTGGGTTGCAGTTCATTGAGAAGCCGTTCTCCGTCAAGGGTCTCTGCGCCAAAGTGCGCGAGGTGCTCGATACTGCGTAACGTCATGGCCTTAGGGTGCTGGGAGTAGGCATTCCGAGCGAGGCCATTCGGCAGTGAGTTCGCCGGTTAAAATCACCTGGTCATAGCCGACGTGGCTATGCCGGAGATGAGTGGCCGTGACCTAGCGGAAAGGTCTGTAGAGAGTCTTTTTGAAATGAAAATCTGTTTATGTATGTCTGGCTACACAGCTATTATCATCGATAAACAGGGGCCTGGAAGAAGTTGTGTTGTTCAACCCAAAGCCTTTCTCCAGAAAAGAACTGGCAACCAAAGTTCGAGAAGCACTTGAGAGTTGAATCCGGCTAAGAAAAAAATGAACATTTTGCGAATTTATCAAGATTGAGCAGAGGTCGGAATCCAGCGCGGCAACGGCGCCGGCATTCTTAACCAACCGGTCTTCGGTCTTCAACAATTCCGAGGGTTCCGGCTTGCAACCCCATATTCCAAGTATCCTTTTATGCAGGCTATTCTTTCGGGTGCCAATGCTAAAAAATTGGATAATACAGGGATTCGCAATGAAAGCGGTGACCAGCGAGGAGCTGGGTGCCCTGACCCGAACGGCCCTCGACCTGGCGTTAGGCCGGACTGGAAGAAACCTTTACCTCACCTCCTCATTATGAAAGAGTCTTATCGATATGCCTGCTAAAAAGAAACATACGTCTGTGGAAGCTCCCTCCCATTTCATTGGCATCGGCGCTTCAGCCGGGGGGTTGGAGGCAATCGAGGCCTTTTTCAAAAACATGCCTTCCAGAAACAACCTAGCTTTTGTGGTAGTGCAGCATCTTTCTCCTGACTACAAAAGCCTGATGGTCGAACTGCTTACAAAAAAAACCGAAATGCCCGTGCATCGCGCCGAAGAAGGCATGGAAGTGCTGGCCGGCAATGTCTATCTCATCCCGCCGAAAAAAAACCTGACCATCTTCCACGGTAAACTGCTGCTTAACGACAAGGACACCACTCAAGGTATCAGTCTGCCCATCGATATTTTTCTGCGCTCGCTCGCCGAGGATCAAGCGGAACGGACCATCGCCATCATCCTTTCCGGCACCGGCAGCGACGGTACCCGGGGAGTCCGGGCCATTAAGGAATTTGGCGGCATGGTCATGGTGCAGAGTGAAGAGAGCGCCAAGTTTGACGGCATGCCGCGCTCCGCCATTTCTACCGGCGTTGCCGACTTCATCCTGCCACCCGAGGAAATGCCTGCCCAGTTGCTGGCCTACGTCGCCCATCCCTATGTCTCCGGAGAGAAGCATGCAGATCCTCTGCTCAAGGATGCCGATGGACTGACCCGTCTTTTTGCTGAATTGCGGGATAAAACCAAGGCGGACTTCACCTATTACAAACCCAGCACCATCACCCGCCGGATTGAACGGCGCATGTCCGTCAACCAGATCGGGGATTTTGAGGAGTATGTCCGCTACCTGAAAAATTATCCAGGTGAAGTGATGTCCCTCTATCGGGATCTGCTGATCGGGGTTACCAATTTTTTCCGTGACCCCGAGGCCATGGCGGAACTGGAGGCCCGCTGGTTGCCCGAACTGTTTCTGCGGGTGAAAAACCGGGAGATTCGATTCTGGGTGGCCGGCTGTTCTACCGGAGAGGAGGCGTATACCATTGCAATCCTCGCCAAAGAGGTCATGGAAAAATTAGGGATCAGTCGCGATGTGAAGATATTTGCCACCGATATCGACCGGGACGCGATTATCACCGCCGGTGCCGGCATTTATCCGGAGAGTATCCTCGGAGATTTGTCCTCTAAAGTCGCCGTAAAATATTTCTACCACAAGGCGGACAAGCTTCAGGTGACTCGACATCTGCGGGAAATGGTAGTTTTCGCCCAGCATAACCTGATTAAGGATCCACCGTTTACCAATATTGACCTGGTGACCTGCCGAAATCTATTGATTTACCTGCAGCCGGTGCTTCAGCGAAAAGCTTTTGAAATGTTCAATTTTTCACTGAATAGCCAGGGGCTGCTCTTCCTGGGGACGAGCGAAACCATCGGCGACATGACCGACTGCTTTGAACCGCTCCATCAGAAACACAAGATCTACCAATCCAAAGGAAAAGCCCAGTTGTTGCATCGGGATATAGCGGTGACCGCAAAGGACGGAAGCTATCCGGCCATGCCCTACACGTACAGTGGGCGGGATCGTCGGCGGAACGATACCGAAGGCAACAGAATCATCAAGAACTACCTGGAGGTGGCATCGCACCACTATCTGCCGCTCTCGGTTATTGTCAACGAACGAATGGAAATCATCCATTTTATCGGCAACACCGAGGGCTTTTTCTCCTTGCCTTCCGGACCGACGGACTTCACCATCACCAAACTGGCGCCTAAGGATCTGGCCATCCCTCTGGCTACCGGCATCCAGAAGGTATTTCGCACCGGAGAGGAGATGGTCTACACCAACGCCCGGTTGCAACGCAAAAACGAAGAAGTCACCCTCCGTATACGAATTCTGCCTTTCCCGGAAATGAAAGGCCAGGAGCCCCTGGTGACTGTTTTCCTGGAAGAAATCAAACGTTTGGCGACCGATCAGGCCCCGGTAGCTGCCTATGATCTTGGTGAGGAGGCCCAACAGCGCATCAAAGATCTTGAGCAGGAACTCCAATTCGCCCGGGAAAATCTCCAGGCAACCATTGAAGAACTGGAAACATCAAACGAAGAGCTCCAGGCTACCAATGAGGAACTCCTCGCCAGCAACGAGGAGTTGCAAAGCACCAATGAGGAGTTGCAGAGCACCAATGAGGAACTCTATACAGTCAACGCTGAGCACCAGAACAAAATCATTGAGCTGACCGAGTTGAACAATGATGTTGATAACCTCCTTACCAGTTCCAGGATCGGTACACTGATGCTTGACGAGGACTTGGAAATCAGAAAATTCTCTCCTGAAATTGCCAATATTTTTCATATATTGGAAAAGGATATCGGTCGCCCCCTCACTCATCTCACCCACAGCCTGGTGGATTTCGATCCGCTTGAGGCCGTGCGGACCGTGCAGGCGAGCAACCGACCTTTGGAGCAGGAGGTTCGTACCGGCAACAACCAATGGTATCTGATTCGTATCCTGCCCTATGCCATTGGTCCAAAAATCTATTCAGGCGTGGTGCTGACCTTGGTTGATATCTCAGAAACCAGGGCCACCCAGCGTCATCTGGCCGACAGCCGTCAAACCACCGAGGATATTAGCCAATTCATACCGGCCGGGCTCTTTCTCTACGCTGAAAACAGCAGGGGCGAACTGGTCCTTGAGAGCGCCAATCCTGAAGCGGAAAGGATAACCGGTATTCGCGCAGCGGAATGGGTGGGGAAAACTTTTACTGAGATTTGGCCCGAAGCGGGACGGCTTGGCCTAACCACCCAGTTCACAGAAGTAATGAAAACAGGAAAAACTTGTTATCTTGAGGAGTTCCAATACAAGTCCGAACATTTCTCGGGGGTTTTCAGGATTCGTGCTTTTCTGCTTGCCGACAAGCGCCTGGCCGTAAGTTTTGAAGATGTCACCGAATGGGTCAAGGCGAGGAAATCCCTGTTGGAATCACAGCAGTTCGTCCTTGCGGTTATGAATTCGCTGGCTTCTCACCTCTGTGTAATTAATGAAGCGGGAACGATTGTCTCCGTCAATGAGGCCTGGCGAAAATTCGCTGCGGCTAATCCGCCCATTCGAGGCACTATTGATGAAGGCGCTAATTATTTCACAATCTGCGACCAGGCCGAGGGCGCGGATGCCAAGACAGCTCAAGCGTTTGCCGCCGGCATTCGCGGAGTTTTGCAAGGTCGGATTGATAAGTTCAGCCTGGAGTATCCTTGCCACTCCAATGAAGAACAACGCTGGTTTCTCGGCCGGGTGTCACGCTTAACAGGCTATGAAAATATCCATGCAGTGGTGGTCCACGAAAACATCACCGAGCGTGAAAGGATGCGCCAGGAGCGCGAGAGCAGTGATCGCGAATACCGTAATCTATTTGAAACCATGGTCCAGGGGGTGGTTTATCAGGATCGTGAAGGCCGGATTATTTCGGCTAATCCTGCCGCCGAGCGCATTTTAGGGTTGACCGGCGATCAGTTAAGGAATGTAACCTCAATGGATCCCGACTGGCGTGCAGTTGATGAAAAAGGGTCGATTCTGCTCGGTGAACAGCATCCGGCGATGGTGGCTCTGCGCACCGGCGAACCGGTTTTCGGTTTTGTCATGGGGGTTCATAGTCCGAAACTTGAAACTCCCCGCTGGATACTGGTCAATGCCATGCCGCAGTTTCAGCAGGGAGAGGTTGACCCCTATCAGGTGCATACCACTTTTGAAGATATCACCGAGCGTTGCCGCTTATTCGGCGCTCTTGCCGGTCCTGGTTGCATTTAAGTGGGCACATCATTGGTCGCAAAAGCAAAAGTGACGATTGGAAGGCTGTTTTTCAGCCGCTGGCATAACCATCGAGCGGCCCCCGGTGCTGGCCCGCTCAATGGTTATTTCATTTGTACGATACAGAGAACACACGCACCTTTTATACCCTTTACGCCACTGCCATGACTGAAAATAAGGACAAACATCTTGAGGTCCTGCGCAGGCGGGCCGACGCACTGTTGGAGTCGATGCCGAACTCTTTCGGCATGTTGCCGACGGATGATGTTAAGCAGATCATCCATGAACTGCAGGTCCAACAAATAGAGCTGGAATTGCAGAACGAGGAATTACGTGGCACCCAGAGCGCCCTGGAAGAAAGCCGTGCCCAGTTCATGCAACTTTATCACCACGCGCCCGTGGGGTATGTCGTGCTTGACCATTCCGGAATTGTTACCCAGGTCAATGCAACCTTTACGAGAATGGTTGATTGTGATCGTTCGCAACTGCTCGGTAAACCATTTTCTGAATTTATTCTGAACGAGGATCGTCCGATTTTCCTGGCTCGTATTAAAGTTTTTTTCAAAAATCCGGTCGATAAGTTTCTTGAGTGCCGGATTGACGACGCGAAAACTTCGACTCGTTATGTCTGCCTGAGGGCAACTTCTGGTCAGCACATTGTGGAAGGCCTGCCACCGCACCATGACAAACTGCTGCTTACCGTCACCGATATTACCGACCGGAAAAGAGCCGAAGCAGCTTTGCAGGCATCGGAGCAGTTCGCGCGCTCGACCGTGGATGCCCTGGATGCCCATATTGCCATCCTGGATGCGACCGGTTGTATTGTTGCCGTCAACCGGGCCTGGAGGGATTTTGCCCGTGCCAATCAAGCCGACCCTGCGGCGGTCAGCGAAGGCGCCAACTACCTTGCCATCTGCCGGGCGGTGCAAGGGCACGAGGCCGAAAGCGTTGGAGTTTTTGCCGCCGGAATTCTCGCTGTTCTCAAGGGGGAGCGGGATACCTTTTCCCAGGAATATGCTTGTCACGGTCCGAACGAAAACAGGTGGTTCATCGGCCGGGTTAGCCGCTTTCCCGATGGAGAGGTGCTGCGGGTCGTGGTTGCCCATGAGAACATTACCGAGCGCAGGCAGCTCGAAAACAAAAATTTGTTGCTGCAGCGACAGATCAGCCAGCTGGAGAAAGAGGAAAGTCTTGGCCGCATGGCTGGGGCTATCGCTCATCATTTTAACAATCTTTTGACTGCAATCATTGGAAATGTTGAAATGGCTTTGGAGGATGTGCCTCGGGGACAGAGGGTGGCCAGGATGCTGACAGCCGCTCTGAACGGAGCAAAGAGGGCGACGGAAATAAGCGGCAAGATGCTGACCTATCTCGGCATGAATTTAATGAAAAATGAACAGCTCGATCTCAGTGTAATCTGCCGTCAGAGCCTTCCTTTGCTGCAGATGATGACGCCGGGAAGAGTCATTATGAACGCTGATTTTCCCGCCTGCGGCCCGGTGGTCCGCGCCGACCTCAGCCAGATACAAGTGCTGCTCACTAATCTGGTGCAAAATGGCTTGGAAGCCTGTGAGGGAGAAGGCGGCATCCTTCATTTGGCTATAACAACGGTTAACGCCACAGACATTGTCAGTGAGCACCGCTTGCCCCTTGACTGGCAACCGCAAGCCGAGAAATACGGTTGCCTGCACGTTCAAGACAATGGTTGCGGGATAAAAAGTGAGCACCTCAGTAAAATTTTTGAGCCGTTTTTTTCAACCAAGTTTACCGGACGGGGCATGGGCTTAGCCCTGGTACTGGGTATTCTTAAGGCTCACAGCAGTTGTGTAACCGTAGAAAGCAGGCCTGGACGCGGGACGATTTTTCGGGTGTATTTTCCTGTCCAGAACTGATCTGTTGTGCAGGAAGCGGACCCGGCCACCACCACCGGCAAAAGGGATTATACTCCAACCGACTTCGCGACCAACCGAATGCACGTTATTGGTAACGGATTCGTACGAATTGTGAAGATACGTTCAATGAAGTATTAACGAGAAGAGGAGAACGCTCGTTCTCCAGATGTTCTTCCCTGCCAGGTCATTCTTGGTTCGACCAGCGAACAGGTGTGGCCATAAAGAGGCGGACGAAAAAAAATATGGTTGATCCGCCATTGCATCCGGGTGCAAAACCGAATGCATGGTATAAGGGCAGTATGAACAGACAGCAGACCCACTTTCATTCTGGCAAATACCCATGCTGGAAATTCCCCGGACAATCACAACGAACACGATGTTGCCGCCGTTTTTTTTGGGCGCCGCTTCTGTTCAACATTGTGCCGGCGGTTCTGCCTGTGCATCTCCAGGCCGTGCAAAAAGGGCTGAATGGAATTATCCGGGTTTGGATCTAGCGTCAGGACATCAGCGGCTACAATTGTATTCAAACCGACCAGCCGTTGGCGGTCTTCTGCCCCATCATAGCATTTGCCAGCCTCGGGGATGTCTTTACCACGCCGCGCTACGGGAGAAAATCAAATGAGTAAGGCAACCGTCCTCATCGTCGAAGACGATGGCATTCTGGCCATGAACCTGCAAAATATGCTCGAGTTTATGGACTACAAGGTGGCTGGACCGCTTGCCTCCGGAGAAGAGGCCATCGCCTTTGTCCCGAAGTATCCAGTTGATCTGGTGCTTATGGATATCGATCTGTCCGGAACCATGAACGGCATTGCTGCCGCGGAAACGATCAGCCTGACCACGGATATTCCCGTGGTCTTTCTGACCGGGTTTTCCCACGATCCGCTGCTGGCACAGGCCAAGGTCGCCGCACCCTATGGGTATCTGATCAAACCAGTGTCCGAACGGGAATTGGCAGCCACCCTCGAGATGGCGCTGCACCGCCACCTGCTCCATTGCCAACTCAAAGAGAGCCGGGCTATCCTGGAAAAAAGCGAGGCGAAATACCGTCATCTCTTTGAAAATTCTCCCCTCGGCATCTTCCGCACTACTCTGGGCGGCAAGGTTCTGGCGCTCAACGCCGAAATGGCCAGGATTTTTGGGTCCGACACGGCAGAAGAGGTCATTAGGGAATTTTCCGATCTGTCCCGGAGGTTCCACGTCGATCCCGAGCGGAGAAGGGAGTTCGTCACCCTGCTGCGAAAGAGCGGATCGGTGCAGCATTTTGAAAGCGAAATTCAACAAAAAGGCGGCGGGCGTCTCTGGGTGTCGCTGAATGCCAAGCTAACCACCGGTGATGGAGCCAACGGACAGTCGGGTGAACAGATTGTCGATGGGTTTGCCATCGACATCACCGAGCGCAAACGTGCCGAAGAGGAAATCCAACGAAACGAAGATCGATTGCGAAGGCTGGTGAATATTTTGCAATACCCGGCCGAAACGATCCAGGATTTCCTTGATTATGTGCTCGATCAGGCTCTTCAACTGACAGAAAGCGCCATCGGCTACATCTACCATTACCATGAAGAACGTCAGGAACTGGTTCTGAACTCGTGGTCCAAGGATGTCTTGCCCGCATGCGCGGTGCTCAACCCGCAGACCTGCTCTGCCTTGGATGCGACTGGTCTTTGGGGTGAGGCGGTCCGGCAGCGTCGACCGCTGGTCATTAATGATTTTCAGGCCGCTCATCCCCTGAAAAAGGGATACCCGGAAGGCCATTTGCGGCTGCAAAATTTTGTAACCAT
Source organism: Desulfobulbales bacterium (assembly GCA_038318785.1). GTDB lineage: Bacteria > Desulfobacterota > Desulfobulbia > Desulfobulbales > Desulfobulbaceae > Desulfobulbus. The sequence continues at coordinate 22,070 of JBBQCO010000035.1, forward strand.
CCCTATATTCAAGGGCGAACGCATTGTCAGTGTTGTCGGGCTGGCGAACAAGGCGACGGATTACGAGGAATCCGATATTCTGCAGATTTCGTTTTTGATGGATGCGGCCTGGAAAGTCATCGATAACATGCGGTCCGAAGAGGAGAAGCAAAAACTGGCCGCCCAACTCCTCCAAGCCCAGAAGATGGAGGCGATCGGTACCCTGGCGGGCGGCATCGCCCATGATTTCAACAATATTCTGGGGGCGATTCTAGGCTATGCGGAAATTGCCGGCGATTCGATTCCACCTGAGTCGGTTGCGGTTGGCTATCTCGACAAGGTAATGGAGGCCAGTTATAGAGCCGCCGGCCTCGTCAAGCAGATTCTTGCCTTCAGCCGTCAGGCCGATACCGTACAGGCACCGCTTCAACCTGCGCTTATCATCAAAGAAGCCATCAAAATTCTCCGTCCCTCGCTGCCCTCAACCATTTCCATCAAGCAGCAGGTCGCGACTGCCACCAAGGCCATTTTTGCCGATCCAACCCAGGTGCATCAAATCCTGATGAACCTCTGCACCAACGCCTTCCATGCCATGGAGGTAACCGGCGGTACCCTTGAAATCGCCTTGCAGGACTGTGAACTTTCAACGGAAGATGTGCGCAATCATCCGGGGGTGGAACCGGGTGGTTTTGTCATGCTTTCCGTCGGTGACACGGGCACGGGAATCCCGTTTAAGATTCAAGAAAAGATTTTCGATCCCTATTTTACCACCAAGGAGGTCGGCAAGGGGACGGGCATGGGATTGGCTATTGTCCACGGCATTGTCAGTAAATATGGAGGGTTTATCACCTGCGAAAGCACCACGGGGAAAGGCACGGTCTTCCGCATTTTTTTCCCGGCAGTCGAATCGGAGGATTCCATGGTCACGAATCCGGTGAAGACGATTGCGCATGGGCGAGAGCACATACTCTTTGTTGATGATGAGCAACTCTTGGTTGAACTGGGCACGGTGATGCTTAATCGCCTCGGCTATGAGGTGACAGCCCGAACGAGCAGCTTGGAGGCCTTGTCCACGTTTCAGAGCTATCCTGAGCGGTTTGATGCGGTGATCACCGATCAGACCATGCCGAACATGACCGGCATGGATCTCGCTCGAAGGATACTGAAGATCCGGCCCGAAATCCCGATTATCCTCTGCACCGGTTTCAGCAATCTCGTTAATGAAAAACAGGCGAAAGAGTGCGGCATAAAGGGTTTCGCCATGAAACCGCTCACTAAAAAAGAAGTGGCCGCCATCCTGAGAACGGTGCTCGACAATTGATCACAGTGGCGAACGCACAGGAATTCGTCGCTGGGCAGGGCGCGTTCCACGAAGCACGCGCCAGTACCCTGCTGGAGTGACCCAGGGGTTCCCTGTTGTTTTTTTAATGCAGATGCTGGTTGAGCGCATCCCTGATTTTGGCGGCCAGATCCTTCTTGGAGAAGGGCTTTTCGAGAAACTGCACGCCGGCATCCAGCACCCCATGGTGGGCGATGACATTGGCGGTGTAGCCCGACATGAACAATGGGGTAATAGTGGGGTGCAGGGCCACTATTTGCCGGGCCAGGTCGCGGCCGTTCATTCCCGGCATGACCACATCGGTCAGCAGCAAACTGATGGCGCCGCTGAATGATTCCGCCAGAGCCAGGGCCTCCTCGGGGGTGCCGGCCGGCAGAACATGGTAGCCCAGGCGCTCGAGCATGGTTGTGGTCATTGCCAGAATAGCCGCTTCGTCTTCCACCAGGAGGATGGTTTCATCGCCGCGTTTTACCGGTTGCGCCTCGCCACTCTCCGCCACGAATACGGCTGTGGCCGTGTGCCGCGGCAGGTAGATTCTGAAGGTCGTCCCCTGGTTGGGTTCGCTGTAGACATTGATGAAGCCGTTGTTCTGCTTGACGATGCCATACACTGTGGCTAGACCGAGGCCGGTTCCTTTTCCCGTTTCCTTGGTGGTAAAGAAGGGCTCAAAAATGTGGTTCAGTGTTTCCAAGCCCATGCCGCACCCATTGTCGCTCAGGGCTAGTTGCACATAGTCGCCGGGAATATAGCCTTGATGAGCTGCGCAGTACCGGGCATCGAAAGTGGAGTTTTCTGTTTCAATGGTGATTTTGCCGACGCCGGCGATGGCGTCCCGGGCGTTGACGCACAGATTGGCTAGAATCTGATCGAGCTGGGAAGGATCCATTTTAACCTCCCACAGGTTCGCTTTCGGCAGCCAGACAAGATCGATATCTTCGCCGATGAGCCGCTGCACCATATTGAGCATGCTCGAGACGACCTCGTTAAAATCAAGAACCTTGGGAGCGATGGTCTGTTTGCGGGCAAAGGCAAGCAATTGCCGGGTGAGGTTGGCGGATCGGACAGCGGCCTTGTAGATATGCTCCAGATCGGTATAGAGCGGCAGTGAGGGGTCCACGCTCTCCTGAGCTATTTCCGTGCGGCCGAGGATGACCCCCAACATATTGTTGAAATCATGAGCTATCCCGCCGGCAAGGCGGCCCACGGACTCCATCTTCTGCGCTTGCAGCAGCTGCATTTGCAGCAACTCCCTTTCCGTCTCGTTCTCTTTCTCGGCGGTAATGTCTCTAAATTCAACGACTCTGCCCTGCCGTCCTTTATAGGGGATGTTTCTCGCTTCAAGCCGCAGGGGATACTCCTCGCCGTTTTTCCGTATGCCCAGAGCTTCATAGGGGTGTTCATATCCCGCCAGGATATTGGCCCTGACCAAGTCGCGGGTTCTGGGGGCGATCAGCAGCAGCCCGTCCATGCCGATGAGTTCGCCGACGGAAAAACCGGTGATCTCGGCAAGGCCCTGGTTGCATTCTAAAATCCGTCCTTTTTCATGGATGGTAATGCCGCCGAAGGAGGCATTGTGCAAGGCCTTGAAACGTGCCTCGCTCTCCCGCAAGGCCTCCTCTGTCTGTTTGCGTTCAGTGATATCTATATGGCAGCCGATCATGCGAACGGCATTGCCCTGTGCGTCCCACTCAATGACCTTGCCGGTGCATATAATCCAAACAGTCGCGCCGGTTTTATGGCGATACCGAATTTCGTTATAGAAGGGAACAGTGCCACGGCTTGCAACATGCCGGTTGAAGGTGTCGAGCACACCGGGCAGATCTTCAGGGAAAATTAACTGTTGCCATGTTTCAGGGCTGTTCGGCAACTCGTGATCTGCGTAGCCGAACATGCTTTTAAATGAAGGGCTCAGGTATTCGGTCTTTTCTTGAATCAACCAATCCCAATACCCGGCAAGGGATTGTTCGAGGATCAGTTCGAATGTCTGCCGTTCACTGTGAAGAATGTCCTCCGCCCGCTTGCGGTCGGAGATATCGTTAAAGAAGCCAAGGAAATGGTTTTCAGATATTTTAACGGAGGTCACCGACCACCATTTTTTTTCGCCGCTTTTGGTCTGATACAGCAGTTCGTCTTGGCTTGAGCCTTCTTGAACAAGCCGCTGAAAGTATTGCAATCCTTCCTCGAGTGAGTCTTCGGGCAACAGATCGGCAAAGTGCATTGCAAGCAGTTCCTGCTCGGTATAACCGGTAATCTGGCAGGCCGCAGGGTTCACTTGGCAATATCGCCCATGCTGATCGGTCGCAAAGACACCGTGGGGAGTGTTGTTGATGTAGGTGCGATGCCGCTCTTCGCTCTCCCGCAGAGCCGCCATCGCCCGTTTGCGCTCGGTCAGATCGACGCCCAGGCAGGTCGCGTCGATGATGTTGTCGTGGATATCCTTGCTGAGCACATTGGACCAGGTCACATTGCGCAGTTCACCGTTTCGGGTAATGATCTCATTTTCGTAATTTGAAAAATCGAGGAGGTCTTGCTGCTCCATGATGGTGCGAAAGACGGTGCGCATCTGACCCCGGAGATGCGCAGGTATGAACAGGTCAAACCAGTCGCGGCCAAGAACCTCGTGTTCCTCCCATCCGACCATTTGCAGGAAATGGGTGTTGGCAAAGAGTATTCGTCCCTGCGGATCGAGACTGATGCCGATGAGTGGGATGGAAACAATAATATTGCGCCATTTTTCCTGGGAACGCATCAGGGCCGCTTCTGCCTGTTTCTGCCGGGTAATATCCTGGAATATGCAATAGGTCTGCTGGAAATTTCCCTGGGGGTCTTTCCCTATTCTGCCATTGAAGGACACAAACATGAAACTGCCGTCTTTTTTCCGCATCTCGAATTCCACCCCGAGG
>JBBQCO010000036.1:0-25900 GCA_038318785.1 Desulfobulbales bacterium
GCGGGCAAACTGTTGCTCAACATCTTCCATGAACACCTGGGCGCCGCGCAATCCCCCGGTTTCATACCGGTCAAGCAAGGTATGCACCCAGAGTGACAACTCATCCAGGGCCAGACAGCAGAGCGCGGGTCCAGCGGCGGAAAGATAAGCAAAACAGAGTGAATGCGAAACTGGCCAGATCGCCGGAATCTGGGCAAAGATATCGTCAACGTGTTCCGCCTCGTCCGTGGCCAGCGGCGTGAGCGCCTCCTCCACATCCCATTCGTTGGGCAGACTGGGCGCGACCAGTTGGTAAAATTTGGCTTTCAGGATCTCCAGGTCCATGGTCGTTTAAAAGAGCGAACTGACCATTTCGTCGAGGGCGGCCAACAATTCCCGATCATCAGAGAGAGCTTCACTGATAGCGGCGCGGCAGGCGGTCTTCACCGGAATGCCCCGACCGATCAGCTTGCCGGTCTGAATGAGCAGTCGGGTGGAAGCCCCCTCGGCCAAACCGGAATCTTTGAGGCCTCTGGTCATACCGGCTAGCTTGACCAATAGTTTGGCGATCTCAAGACCTAATCGTCCTTCTTTGCAGACGATCTCAATCTCCTTGTCTGGGGTTGGGTAGTCAAAGGACAGGGCAATAAAACGCTGCCGGGTCGAAGCTTTCAGATCCTTCAATACACTCTGGTACCCGGGGTTATAGGAGACCGCAAGCATGAATTCAGGGGGTGCGGTCAGCAGTTCACCCCGCTTCTCGATGGGCAGTTGCCGCCGGTCATCAGCCAGGGGGTGAATGACCACGGTGGTGTCCTTGCGCGCCTCGACGATCTCGTCAAGATAGCAGATAGCCCCGGCCCGGACCGCCATGGTCAGCGGGCCGTCGGTCCAGACCGCTTCACCGGCGCGAATCAAATAGCGGCCGACCAGATCGGAGGTAGAGAGATCATCGTGACAGGAGACCGTGACCAGCGGCCGCTGCAGCCGCCACGCCAGATACTGCATGAACCGGGTCTTGCCGCAGCCGGTGGGGCCCTTGAGCAGCAGCGGTGAACCATCGTGATATGCGGCCTCGGCGATGGCCAACTCGTCGCCGGTGATCAAATAATAAGGTTCTTCTTCAATCCGGTATTCATCGATCCGCATTTGTCGTCCTGGCATGAGCCTCTCCTTGGAAAGTGTTTCCCCCACAATAAGAACGGCTCCCGTTGTTGACAAGCTCCACTTTTCCTGGCGATTTCATTTGGTTATTGCACAAAACCAGGGCCATGAGTACATTGCTACTCTATACTGTCGGGGATTTTTTGCCTATTTCCCCCCTTTGTTGCTGGACAACCGGTTCTCTTTATATGTGTATCGACCTTCATACCCATTCTATCTATTCCGACGGCACGTCCACCCCGGAGGAACTTGTCGGACTGGCCGTCAGTAACGGTCTGAAAGGTCTGTCGCTTACCGATCACGACACTATCGAGGGGGTGGAAGAGGTCAAACGGCTTGGTGAGCAAGCGGGACTTATCGTTGTGTCCGGGGTGGAAATCAGCACCACCCTGAGGCAATATACCTTACACATTCTCGGCTACGGCATTGATCACTCGGATCAAGCCCTGCACCGCTGGCTCCAGCCGCTCCAGGATGGACGACAAAAACGCAACGACATCATCCTGCACAAATTGCAAGCGTTGGGAATTGAGATCAACGCCGAGGAAGTTCAGGAGATTTCGTGCTGTGGCCAGACCGGCCGACCGCATATTGCCAGGCTTTTGATGGCCAAAGGAGTGGTCGACAGCTTTGATGGCGCCTTCCGTCAGTATCTCGGCCGTAACCGCCCCGCCTGGGAGAGCCGGTTCAGCTATTCCGCTGCAGAAACAATCGACATGATTCACCAAGCGGGTGGCCTGGCGGTCTTGGCCCACCCTGCGCAATTGGACCCGGAGATGCGAGTGCAACCATTGCTGATCCGCGAACTGGTTCTACGCGGGCTCGATGGCCTGGAAATCCATTACCCCACGCATACCCGCAAAACCAAGAAAAAACTGAAGGCTCTGGCCTTGGAACTCGACCTGCTGGTCACCGGTGGCAGCGATTTCCACGGCATGACCAGGCCTGCCCATCGCCTTGCCGGCAAAGCAATGGGATTTTGCCCGCCCTGTGCCCTTCTCGACGAACTCACCGCCCGTCTCAACAGGCGCCAACCATAACCTTCTTCCAGTTTCGAGCCGCCATGCACACCATTCTCATTGTCGATGACGAACCCAACTATCAGATTGTCCTGGCTGAACTGCTCAAAGACGAGGGCTACGAGGTCTTTACCGCCGACAGCGGCCTGGCAGGGTTGCCCATTGTCCTGAGCACTGATCTGGATCTAGTGCTCTCCGACATGAAGATGCCGGGTATGGACGGCATCGAGTTTCTCGCCAAAATCAAGGAGTACAACCGGGAGTTGCCGGTTATCCTAATCACCGCCTATGCCGAGGTGGAAAAGGCGGTCGAGGCCATGCGACTCGGGGCCTTCACCTACCTAGCCAAACCCTTTTCCAACCAGCAGTTGTTGGCCAGTGCCACCAAGGCCATCGAGCATTACGGCCTGATTCGGGAGATCAGGCGATTGCGAGCCGAGGCCACACCGCGTTCCGGCTTCGGCGGCATGATCGGCAAGAGCCCATCCATGCGAGCGGTCTATCAACTGATTGAAAAGGTGGCGCCCACGCCCTCCTCGGTGCTGATCACCGGTGAATCGGGAACGGGTAAGGAATTGGTCGCCCGAGCTATCCACAACCTCAGCCCCCGAAAAGAAGCGCCGTTTATTTCGGTCAACTGTGCGGCTCTTTCCGAGCATCTGCTGGAAAGCGAATTGTTCGGCCATGAAAAAGGGGCCTTCACCGATGCAGTGGTCATGCGTAAAGGACGCTTTGAACTGGCGGACACCGGCACCCTTTTCCTTGACGAGATCGGCGAGATGCCGCCTCAACTTCAGGCTAAGCTGTTGCGAGTCCTGCAAGAGAAAAATTTTGAGCGTGTCGGCGGCTCGGTCACCCAGCATGTTGATGTCCGCATCCTGGCAGCGACCAACAAAGACCTCAAGGATGAGGTCGACAAGGGTAAGTTCCGGGAAGACCTCTATTACCGGCTCAATGTTATCCATATCCATCTTTCACCGCTGCGTGAGCGAGTGGACGACATCCCTGCGCTGGTCACCCATTTTATTGAAAAGAACAGCCGGAACCTGGGGAAAAACCTGGATATCTCCCCGGAGGCCCTGCGTCTGCTGGTCAGCCTGCCTTGGGAAGGCAATGTGCGGGAGTTGGAAAATACCATCGAGCGCGCCGCCATTCTCTGTAACGGCGATCGCATAGAACCGGAGGATGTGCAGCCCGATTCGACGGAACTGGCCAATGCCCACGAGTGGAGCAGCGGCCTGGAGCTCAATCAATTCATCCCAGAGCATTTAAGCCTGGCCGAGGTGTTAAACGGTATTGAGGAAAAATTGGTACGCAAAGCCCTGGACGACAACTTCCACGTCCAGGCCAGAGCTGCGGAACAACTGGGCATCACCAAGAGCCTCTTGCAGTACAAGATGAAGAAATATAACTTACAACGGCGCAAACGATGAGAGAGTGCCGGTTAGCATCCCCCTGAAGATGACGACGGGGAGCAGTTTAACAGTGTTTACAGACCTTTTCCGGCAGGGGAATGTCAACAGAGGCCCCACCCCAGTTCAGCTTGCTGCGCAAGATATTGAAATAGCTCTTCCACGGTGAACTGATGATCAATAGCGGCTTTGAGGCCTTCTTCACCAGGAGATAATCGTTTTCGGTAATGGTCCACTGCAACTCGCCGTCGACAATCACCTTGACCTGACCGGCAGGGGCCAGCAACTGAGTAGTAACCTTATGCTGAGACCCAAGCAGCACCGGCCGTGATTCCAGCATAAAGGGACAAATGGGGGTAACAACGATGGCGTCGAGTTCGGCGTGGACGACGGGGCCACCGGCCGAAAGATTGTAGGCGGTCGAGCCGGTGGGTGTTGCCATGATGAGGCCATCTGCCCGATAGGTGGTGACATATTCCTTATCTGCCCAACAGCGGAGCCGGATCATGGCCTCGGTGCTTTTTTTGACGATCACCACTTCGTTGAGGGCGTGCACTGAATCACTTTTTTTTCCTGTCGCCCCATTCACAAAGGCGGCTGAAAGCATGATCCGCTTTTCCATGCGAACATCATCCTCGACCAGCAGCGTTTCCAAAGCCTCGTACCGCTCATCGGCGGCAACCTCGGTGAGAAAACCCAAATTCCCCAGATTAACACCCAGCACCGGCAACTGATACATGCTGGCCTCTTCGGCCACATGAAGCAGCGTGCCATCACCGCCGAGCACGACCAGAATATCCATATCCGGATCAATCCTGTTCAACTCTGCTTTGATACTTCGCTCACTAAACCAAGTAACCATCTCCCGGCCGATCTGTTCCACCTCCGGACTCTCCGGGCGGGTGATCACGCCTGCATACCTGATGTTCATGCGCCCAACTCCCTGGAGCGTTCAGTTGCCGCCTCGACTGCTGTCATGACCAAGCCTCGAAAACCTCCTCCCTCCAAAACGTGAAGTCCGGCAATGGTCGTGCCGCCGGGCGAGGTCACCCTACCTTTGAGGACTGCGGGGTTTTCACCGGTCTCGAGAGCCAGCTTTGCCGAACCATAAACCGTCTGCAACACGAGTTGTTCAGCCACAGGCCGGGCCAGGCCGGCCAGAACGCCGCCATCGATCATGGCCTCGATAAAGGTGAAGACATAGCCCGGACCACTGCCGCTCAACCCGGTGACCGCATCCAGTAAGTGTTCCGGTACTTCGACGCAGGTTCCGACGGCGGCAAGAAGAGAGGTGGCGATTTCCCGGTCGCGGGTTGTGGCCTGCTGATTCGGACAGAATGCCGCAGCACCGGCCAACACTAAGGACGGGGTGTTGGGCATAACCCGAATCAAACGAGCAGGAGCGGCCAACAAATCGGCCAAGGTGCGCAGAGTCACACCAGCCATGATCGAGAGGACCAGGTGTCTCTCACTGACAAAAGGCCGGTACTGATTGAGCACCGCTGCCGCCAGTTGCGGCTTGATCGCCAGCACGAGAATTTCGCTGGCACGGCAGAGTGTGGCGGCATCCTGGGTACACACCACGCCGTATTGGCTTGCCAGATATTCGCACCGGGACGCGCTCGGTTCGGCAACGATAATTTTATCCGCAGCTGCCAAACCGACGGCCAGAATACCGCGAACCATGGCTTCGGCCATCTGACCACCGCCAACGAAACCAATCGTATCTATGGATGTGAGCATATTTCTCCTGTTATCTGAGCGGATTTTCCGATGGAATACATGTGTGAGAGTGGCCCATTATACGCATCTTCTGCGTGGCCGACAACCGCTGTCCTCTCAAGGGGAAAACGTATTGCAAAAAAAAACCGCCGGGGATACTCCGGCGGTTTTTCTCGACCTGCAATCTTCGAGACGAAAAAACTCAGTAACGAGTTAATGTATCGTAAAAAAAATGCTCTTTTTTTACATCGTACAAACACCCTGGGAGGAGGTGGTTTCACTCACTGGCGCGAAGAAGGGAGCAAAGCGATGCCCGGAAGTTTGGGTGGATTGCACCACCTGCCGAAGCAACGACTCACCTTTTTTTTTGAAAGTAACGTATTCCCAGCATTGGGGATTGTTGATAACGGCCTTCATGAATTCGAGATGCAGGCCATGGCCGGAGCGATCAGCAATAACATGGCCCATCACCGGTGAACCAAGCAGAGCGATGTCGCCGATAACATCGAGCACCTTGTGGCGGATAAATTCATCGTCAAAGCGCAAGCCATTCTCGTTGAGGATGGATCGACGATTCCAATGAATGGCAATGACATTGTCTAAGGTTCCACCCAAAGCCAGCCCATTTTGCCAGAGTTGTTCTACCTGCTCAACAAACCCAAAGGTGCGAGCACAGGCGATTTCCTTGCCGAAACGTTCCGGAGTCACTTCCACCGAATAACACTGCTCGCTGATCAGGGCATCATCAAACTGAATGCGGGCGGAAACTTTGTAACCGTCATAGGGTTCGATCCGGATCGATTTATTGCCGTCCACATGGCTGATCGGCCGGGTAATCCGCAAAATTTTCCGCAGTCCCTGCTGGCGACTGCGGCCGGCGGTTTTGAGAAGCCGGCAAAATGGCCCTGCGCTGCCATCCATGATCGGCACTTCATGCGAATCAAGATCCACCACAGCATTGTCAATGCCAAAACCCCGCAGAGCTGCCATCAGGTGCTCGGTGGTGGATATTTTGTGATACCCATCACTAATGGTGGTGGCCAAGGTGGTATCAACAACCCGTTCAACCCGAGCGGGAATGATTGGCCGGTCCGCTAAATCGGACCGGAGAAACTGAATGCCGGTATTGGCCGGGGCAGGATTAATCGTCAGATTGACGGTCCGTCCCGTATGCAAACCAACACCGCAACAGCTGACGGTTCGTTGTGTGGTGTATTGATGCGGCTCTATTGGAAGTACCATTCTAACCCGTGATAGGTGAAGGGGGATGGATGCGTACATATTAAGATTTCATAATTATTATGCAATTTCCTAACCACCCGCCCGCCAAGGTTACCAAAATTAAAAAAATTAAACTAAATCAAATTTTTAAACCGACTCTTCACTGTAAACAAAAAGAGAAGGCAGGCACCATCTCTGTGGCAAAAAAAACACAACTCATCAAAACCTTTGAATATGTTGATTTTTTAACACAGCGTCACAAAGGTTGTTTTACTCACGCCTGTTTGTGCCATGAGCGGATTCGCCCTAAAATAGCCTGAACAAAGTGACCATCCGCCTCCACTTGCATCCGCAAGCCATATAAGGGCATAGTGATGCCAGATGCCAGAGTTGCCAGTTTTACCAAATCCTTCTCCGTGGTGACCAAATACCCGGCCCCGGATTGCTGAGCCTTGGCAATCAACTTGTCCAGAAGCGCCTTCGAGTAGCGTTGATGATCATCCAGAGGAAGAAAATCGGCCAGCTCAAGCCGGCAGCCTTTCACGACCTGCCAAAAGGACTCGGGATGCGCTATACCGCAGAATCCAAAACATTTTCCTTGACCAATAGGATCCCCTGCAACCAATTCAATCATACCGGCAGGTGATAGTGTGACTAGGCTCTCCACTCCATATCCAGTGTGGGTGATGGGAATGTGAGAAAATTTTGTATGCAGCAGATCGCTAAACCGTATTGCCTGTTCTCGGTTTCCATCGCGAACCCCCGTCATGACGAAGCAGGTGGCCCGATGCAGGGCTGCCACTGGCTCTCGCAGATCACCCCCGGGAAAAACCCGTGAATTGCCGGCCAAACGGTCCGTACTGAACAGCACTAGATTGATGTCACGAATAATCTGCAGATGTTGAAATCCGTCGTCAAGCAAAAGAACATCAGCACCCATCTCCACGGCGTGCTGAGCGGGCAACCTGCGAACAATGCCCGTAAGCACCGGCACACCAGGCAGAGTCTCGGCAAGCAGTCGCGGTTCGTCACCGGCTATTTCAGCATCAAGCAGCAGGGTCGAGCCATCGGACACAAGATTCACCCTGCCTTTTGCCGTGCCGCCGTACCCCCTGCTGACGATGGCAGGATGGAAACCGTTGTTCTGCAGCAAGCGGGCAAGATACTGTACCATCGGGGTTTTACCGGTTCCCCCCATGGTCAAATTGCCTACACTGATCACAGGTACCTCAAGCCGGTACGATTGCAACATGCCGCGCCGATACAACTTTTCCCTGAAACGCATGGCAAGACTGTATATCGGGGAAAAGGGACGCCCCAAGGTAAAATAGAACGCAGATGTTTTCATCGTCACAAAAAAACAAAAACGCCATTAAGGCGAAAGAAGAGAGCACACGAATTTGCGGTTAACAACTTGAACAAGTGCTTTTCAATAGCGCACCAACTCACATGTAAAAACTCGATTCACCTGCATCCAGTCAGCCTTTTTTCGACCTATGCAAATAAAGATAAATCGATAGATACTTGAAAAAAATGGTTTTATTATACCCACCCTTAGCACCGCTGACCATACTGTCATCTTTAATCCTGCATCGAAACATTGACCCTCCCGACAGGCCAGAAGGCCGAAGGTCGCTCTTGGACAGCTCAATGACGAATATTGATCACAGTAGATCATTGGACCTGCTTTTGCAATTCAATCCGAGTTTATCGTTTCCAACATAAAGAAATTTATATGAATTTAAACAGCGTCCCTCACACTTCACCCAAGCAACAGGTTCGACTGCCGGCATCTTCGAGAGTGGCGTGACCTGGACATGGGTACCGCGATAACCAAGCAAATTTTTAAGATTAGAGTTAAAATAAATATGGTACATAAAATGACCATTTCCCCGGTATAAGAGAACACCTCATTTGCCCTGCAGGTGAGGAATCGAAGCCTGGCCCTTTGGAAAAAACCGACGCATCATGGCGCAGGAAGGACAAGGACGGAGACACAACGCGGCGTTGCCGCCATCCCAAAAGCTTCTCTCGACATTTGAACAACAGTTGTGGCAGACTGCCCAAATCGTGAAAAAGGAACGAAAAAAATATGAGCAAGAACGTGAAGGTTGGTGTCATAGGAGTTGGTTATCTCGGGCGTTTTCATGCCCATAAATATGCAGCCATGGAGGATGTCGAATTAGTCGGCGTGGCCGATGCCGACCCTGAACGGGCACAAGTGGTTGCTGGCGAGTGCGGCACGTGTGCTTTTAGCGATTACCGCGAGTTAATCGCCCAGGTTGATGCAGTTTCCATTGTCGTGCCAACCCCCCTCCATCACGAAGTCGCTAAGGCCTGCCTGCTCCACCGGGTCGATGTCATGGTGGAAAAGCCGATCACCACCACCTTGCCCCAGGCCGACGACCTGATCGAACTGGCTAAGGAACACCAGCGCATCCTCCAAGTGGGCCACTTGGAAAGATTCAACCCGGCAGTCCTGGCCATGCAGCCTCTGCTCACTCATCCGCTGTTCATCGAGGCCCATCGCATCGCTGTGTTTAAAGAGCGGGGAACAGATGTGGATGTGGTGCTTGACCTGATGATCCATGATATCGACATCATCCTCTCCATCGTCAAATCGCCGATCGTCTCCATCTTAACTGCCGGGGCACCGGTGATCACCAAGTTGACCGACATCGCCAACGCTCGCCTCATATTTGCCAATGGCTGCACCGCCAACATCACGGTCAGCCGCATCTCCATGGAAAACATGCGGCGAATGCGCATTTTCCAACCCGGACAGTACCTGTCGGTGGATTTCGGCAAAAAAGAGATCATGGCGGTCCGCTTGCAACCCGGTAAGGATGGAGCAAATCCGGTGCCTGAGATCAGCAAATCATCCTTTCAGGACCAAGACGCCCTGGAGTTGGAACTGCGCGATTTCATCCACCACGTTCGTGAGCGCAGCCGACCGGCTGTGGCCGGCGAAGAGGGACGACGTGCCCTGGACGTGGCCCTGCAGGTGGTCGAGCAAATTCACAATGACCGGCAACGGATCGAACAAATCCTGATCGATGAGGGACAAAGCGACCTGCTGGCTTTCCTGTCGCCCAACTGATCGCTGAACGATCAATGGACCACCACAACGAACATGAACCTGGCCGCGAGGTGATGATCGTGGCCGGCGAGGCTTCGGGGGATATGCACGGCGCCAATCTGGTCCGGGCCATGCGGGCACGGGATTCCGATCTGCGTTTTTGCGGCATGGGCAGCACCGAATTGCAACGTGCCGGGGTTGAGCTGCTCTACGATGCGGCCAAGCTGGCAGTCGTCGGAGCAATTGAGGTGCTCAGCCACCTGGGTGACATCCTTCGCGCCCGCCGCGTCCTGATTGAGCGCATGCGGGAGCGCCGCCCAGGCCTGCTCATCCTCATCGATTATCCCGACTTTAACCTGTTGCTGGCAAAAAAAGCAAAGAAGCTCGGCATCCCTATTTTCTACTACATCAGCCCCCAGGTCTGGGCCTGGCGCAGCGGTCGAGTCCGCTCGATCAAGCGGCTGACCGACCGGGTGGCGGTTATCCTGCCTTTTGAACAGGCCTTCTATGCCCGCCACGGCATGCAGGTCGACTTTGTCGGCCATCCGCTGCTGGATTCAGTCCAACCCGGTTTAAGTCCCGCCGAATTCAAGGCGTTGCACGGAATCGAGCCGACAAAAAAACTGGTTGGCCTCCTGCCCGGTAGCCGGAGAAAGGAGGTCGCGGCCCTGTTGCCGGATTTTCTCGCTGCTGCGGAGTTGCTGGCCAAGGACCATCCGCACGACTACACCTTTCTTATCCCGCAAGCCCCGACCATTGCCCGTTCGCTGCTTGAAGAACACGGCTTGGCTGCCTGGAATAATCGCCTGGACTACCGAGTCATCACCGAGGATCGCTATGCAATGATGGCTGCCTGCGATGCAGCGGTTGCCGCCTCGGGTACGGTCATCCTGGAGTTGGCCATTCTAGGGACACCGACCGTTGCCACCTATCGGATCAGTCGTCACACCTATTGGATGGGAAAACTGCTGATCCGTAACGTGCGTTTTTTCTCTCTGGTCAATCTGATCGGGGAACGCCTGATCATCCCAGAGCTCCTCCAAGATGCAGCCAACCCCGAACAGATAGCGAAAGAATTACATGGAATGCTTAAAGATGCGAGAGCGAGAGAGTTGATACTGGCGGGACTGCTTGATGTTCGACAACGACTGGGCGCTCCGGGCGCCTCGGACCGGGCCGCCACCGTTGCCCTGGAAATCCTCAACAACGTGCAAATCCATGGATGAAATCGAACCAATCGTCATCCCCATCGATGGCACCCTCGACCTGCACACCTTTCCCCCCTCAGCAATCAAGAACCTTGTCCCGGATTACCTTGAAGAATGTCAAAAAAAAGGAATCTTTCACGTCCGCATCGTCCACGGCAAGGGAACAGGTACCCTGCGGCGGACAGTGCATGCACTGCTTGCCCGGTTGGAAACAGTGGTCGATTTTCGCCTTGGTGATGAATCGAGTGGTTCCTGGGGAGCTACGCTGGTGACTCTTCGGGCGGGGAAGGAGCCTGCATCGGCTCAACAAGACCGTGATCAGCGGCCAGCGCCCGCACCTGGATCATAAAAGTCGATGGCAGGGGCAAGGGCCGTTCTTCCTGGAGAACGCCTAGGGCCTTGGCCATGAGCAGAGAGGGAATGGAATGAATGTCCTCCTGATTGTCACAGATGGTTTTCATCCGCAGGGCATCGGTAAGCACCGGAATCAACGGAGTACAACGGCCTGACAATTCGCGCAGTTCCCGCTCGACCAACTCCCGGTTGGCGGCTGCAAAGGCAACCACAGCGTCATTCAGGGGTTGGGTGCCGAAGAGATTATTCATCACGGCTCCGGCCAGATGGGTATGATGGGGTTCGACCTGATCGACATAGCGATCATGCATGCTCTGTTTGAGCACCTTAAACAAGATCACCTGGACGGTTGTTACCGCCTCCCGCATCACCGGGACAACCTTGTTGTCGACAAAGGGTTTATCCCCACCAATTGCATCTTCGCTCATAACACCACCCGTATGGCCCAATTTTCGGCAAAAAGCTGATAAAACCGCAGTCGTTCGGCTTCATCAACCACAGTCATTTCCAGGTTAAGACTGAGATACCGGCCGCCGGAACTCACATTTCCTTCTTCGATCACACAGGTCGTAATATCCACCAAGGAACGGATGGCCTCAAGGATGGCCGCCCGGTCCTCCCCGAGGAGACGGTAGTGCCATCGGCAGGGATACTCTATTTCCGGCTTGCAGCCGCTCTTTCCGTTCATAGTGACATCGCTCCTTTTCCGGCCTTATACCGCAGCGGGCCCTTTCTTGCCACCGGAAATAGGGCTCCTCTTTTCCCCGTGGCGATGGTATGATCTAGGTTATATAAACTCATTCCAGTTCTCAGGAGCAACGCATGCGCCACCCTTTTTTGATGGTCAATCCTCACCTGGACAGTGCTGATCTACCTTTTGAAATTTTGGCTGCTTTTGAGTTTACCACTGTAGCAAACGGCAAAGAAGGCCTGGCAGCACTGGCGTCGCCGACTCCGTGGTGCGGCGTGCTGGCTGCAAAAGAACTGCCCGACATGAACGGCCTTGATTTTCTTGGCAAAGCGGCCTTTCTCTCGAACGCCATCCCCTTACTCCTTGCACCGGATGCGCAACTGGCGGAGACCCTGTGCATAGCCAACAGTTGTTCGATTTTCCGGGTGGTGCCGGCAAACACGGACGCCGACGCCCTGGCAACCATCCTCCTCGATACGGCTCAGCAATTCGCCCTGGTGCAAAACGAACGGCAGCTGCAAGAGCGTATCCAGCACCTGACCCTCACCGATTCACTGACCGGCTGCTACAGCCGGCTCCACCTTGAGGAGCACCTGAAGAAGGAATTGAGTCGATCCCTCCGCTATTCCCATTACCTCTCGGTCATCCTCTGCGATATCGACGGATTGAAAGGGATCAACGAGACCTTGGGGAATCGGGCCGGCGACTTGGTACTCACCGGATTAGCCCAAACAGCCCTGCAACTCATCCGTCAAGATATCGACACCATAACCCGATGGGGTGAGGACGAATTTCTGCTGGTTTTGCCGGAAACCCCTATCCGTGGCGCAGGCCGGGTCGCCAGCCGGTTGCGGGAACAATTTGCTGCGCTTGACTGCTCGGTGGACGGGCATCCGATCCAATGCACCGCCAGTTTTGGGGTAGCTGGATTTGCCCCGGAAATTGCCGACCGCAATGCGGTTATCGATGACCTGCTGTTGATTGCCGGACGCTGCCTGCTGCAAGCCAAGGCCGCCGGCGGCAATCAGGTGCTCTGCTGCCCCTGATCAAAACGAGTCGCTTCCATGATTATCCTTTCGTCTTCCAAGGGGCAGGATTTCAGCCCTGTCGTCAGTCCCCTCCCCCCGACCTTGCCCGCATTTCTAGACCAGACACATCAACTGGTCACCCGGCTCCGCCAGTATGACCCGCCAAGTCTTGGCTCGCTGATGGATATCAGCCAAGCGCTGGCTGAACGGACTCAAGCCCAATTCCAGGATTTCACCCTCTCCAAAACCTCGAAAAACTGCAAGCCGGCCATCCTGGCCTACAGCGGCGAAGTTTTTCGTCGTCTTGCTGCTGTCAGTTTCTTGCCAGCCGACTTGGACTTTGCTCAACACCACCTGCGCATTCTTTCTGGCCTGTATGGTGTCGTGCGCCCTCTTGACCTCATCCAACCGCATCGCCTGGAGATGGGCTACGCCCTGCCCAATGAGAAGGGAAAAACATTATATGCCTTCTGGAGTCGCCTGATCACAGACAGCCTCAATAAGGCCCTAGCCCAAGAAAGGCACCCTATGCTGATCAATCTTGCCTCCCATGAATACGCCAAGGTGGTCGAGAAAAACCGGGTAAAGGTGCCCTGGATCGATATTCAATTCAAAGAAGAAGAGAGCGGCGGGCTGAAAAATGTCGCCATCCACGCCAAGCGAGCGCGGGGCATGATGGCCGCCTTCCTGATCCGCAACCGGGTCGAACACCCCGAGAATATACAGCAGTTCAGCAGCGACAGTTATCGCTACCGGCCGGAACTGTCAAAGGATCGACAGTATGTTTTCACCCGCCCTATGCCATGACACTCACGTCACCCGAAAGGGGGTAGCGTTACCTGCGGTGCCGTTGATCAGGGTGATCTGGTCGTTGAGGGTCCACATGTCATAGATGTAGCCCAGGCCAAAGATGCCGAAGGTGAGCAGATAGAGAATGCCGGTCCAAATCTTGCCCATATAGAGCCGGTGAACGCCGAACATCCCCAGAAACACCAGCAGGAGCCAGGCGAGGTTGTAATCAATCGGCCCCGGGATAAAGCGGATATCGGCCTCCCGATCCATACCGGGGATAAGAAAGAGATCAACGATCCAGCCGATAAAAAAGATGCCCAGGGTGAAAAAGTAAAGCGTGCCGGAAATCGGCTTGCCGTAGTAGAAGCGATGGGCGCCGATAAAACCAAACAGCCAGGCAATGTAGCCGATTACGAGACTGTGGGTGGGCCGAAAGGTGTCCATGGTTGTTTTCCTGTAATTTTTTCTTTAAAAAGCGCAATGCGCTCCAATGATGCGCAGATACGATTGCCATCGATGCGGCCGCTGTCAAGCAAGGCTTCGATGGCCTGGATGCCTTCCTGAACCGCATCCTCAACAGGGCTGAGATTATTACCGACCACCAGCACATCCACTCCGGCGAGCACAGCCCGCTGCACCGCCTCGGTAAAGCTCCAGCCCTGACTGATCGCCCGCATCTGCAGATCATCACTGAAAACCACCCCCGAAAAACCGAGCTCGCGGCGCAACAGACCATCAATCACGAGCGGCGAAAGCGTTGCCGGCAGCCCGGAGGGATCAAGATGCCGGTTCACCAGATGCGCCGTCATAATTCCGTCACCATAGCCCGAGGCTATCAACCGGCGATAGGGTTCCAGCTCAATCGACTGCCAACAATCCGTTGTTTCGACAAAACCGAGATGAGAATCGCGGCCGGCACTGCCGTGACCAGGGAAGTGCTTGAGGCAGCAGCCAATACCCTGACGATGGTGGGCCGCGATAAAGGCTTGGGCGTGAACAACCACTTCCGCGGGGTCCGAGCCAAAACTGCGCTGATAACGGCCAATGATTGGATTATCCGGGTTGAGATCAAGATCAACCACCGGGGCAAAATTGAGATTGATACCGCATTCCGCTAATTCCGCTGCCATGATTGCGGCGTGACGGACTGTGGCGGCCACGCCCTCTCCGGCCAGTTGGGCGGCACTGCGGGAGGGAGCAAAACCAGCCGATTCCTTGAGACGGCAGACTTTTCCTCCCTCCTGATCAACAGCGATAAAGGGAGGAAGAGCGGCATATTGGCAAATACTTTTCACCAGTTGCTTGAGCTGTGGCGGCGAGTCGATATTTTGAATTGAGCCGTCGACGTTGCGCTCAAACAAAATCACGCCGCCCAGTTGATC
Source organism: Desulfobulbales bacterium (assembly GCA_038318785.1). Classification (GTDB taxonomy): domain Bacteria; phylum Desulfobacterota; class Desulfobulbia; order Desulfobulbales; family Desulfobulbaceae; genus Desulfobulbus. The sequence continues at coordinate 15,052 of JBBQCO010000036.1, forward strand.
CCGCGCCATCGCCGCGGCAATCCAATGATCGTCACCGACCTCACAGCCGCGAAAACCGGCCACGAACATCTGCCCCACGGGCCACGTCTCCTTCATGGCGCATACCTGTGCATCAAACGGACACCCTTTATTGTCGAAAAAATGACAACCCCAGAAATTTACCCACCACCACCGGAGAAAAGACCATATAACGCGTTGTTTTTAATATGAAATACAAATTATTGTACAATCGGGCACAAAATTCGCTTTATGCTGACAAACGGTGGTGATCTTTACCCTTTAGTCAAAATCACAACCAATGCAAAAGAAACTGCAACCCAACCGCGAATCAAACCAAGCGGTTGAGCTGCCTCAATCGTTCTTGATTGCGTGAGTGCCATGAACACGAAAGTGCTTGACCATCAGGTCGATGTCCAGATTGCTTCCACCATGGAAAACCTGCTGTCCGAATTGAGCCACTATCGGCAGCAATCGGAGAAGCTCAAGAAAATCAATACGCTTTATCAGCGAATGGCGGGAATCCTTGACCTGCCGTCCATGGTAGAAGCCTACTCGATCTGGCTGATGGAATTTGTCAGCCACGAACTCGTCGGCTACAACAACCCCACCCGCGATCGCATGCATATGTTCTGCTCCTATCACGGCCCACAACGACGACAGGCCATTCAATTAGCGCAAGAGATTTTAGAACAACCGCTTGATCATGAATCAGCCTCTGCTCAGGCAGACGGCTTTCATGTGCACAAATGGGCGTTCAACTCCCCTGACTGCTACGGCCTCCTGGTGATGCTTCGCAAAGGCAAGCCGCTTTCAGAGGAAGAATTGCAATTCATTGACGAGTCTTTGATTATCCTGGCGGATCCTCTGAAACGGGCGCTTGAGTACGAAGAGATCTTTGCTCAGGCACGCAAGGACAGCCTGACCGGTCTGCCCAACCGTTTTGTTTTTGATGAGCGGATCGGCTCCATCGTCGAGCAGGCCAACCGGCATGGCCGTCCACTGACTCTGGCGGCTTTGGACCTGGATCACTTCAAGGCGGTCAACGACACCATGGGCCATCTCATGGGTGATGAGGTGCTTAAGCAGGTTGCCGAAGCACTCAAGAAACAAATTCGGCTCACCGACTTGCTCGTCCGTATGGGTGGCGATGAATTTCTGCTCGTTTTGCCCGACACCAGCATGCAGGATGCCCGATTCCTGGCCGAACGGCTCTGCGTGGCCGTGGAAGAGCTTAATATCACTACCGATGTTGGACGATTGGCGGTCAGCATCGGCTTGTCCGAATGGAAACCCGGCATCGACCTCAACACCTGGTTGGAGCGGGCTGATGACATCCTCTATCAGGCCAAAGCCAACGGTAGGGCCCAGGTCGCAGTGAATTAAGCCATCGCCTGCCGCGCAGGAACAAACCATTTCACGCTTACGGCTGCTTGAGTTGCACCTGCAGCGGGATACAGTGCAACGACCGTCCCTTCTGGTCGGTGCGCCCTAACTTCCAGCTTTCACAGAACATTCTCCCACCAAGCAGTTGTTCGATTTCCCCCACCAGCCCCTTGATATTGATGATCGGATGACGCTTGAAGACCTCGGGCAGGCCGTGGGTGAGATTGCAGGCCAGGCACCGCCCCGGACGCTCGTGCAGATTCAAAAAAAAATGGAGGACCTGCCCAGCCTTATCATACCCCTCAAAGCTCAGGGTGATATCATAGGCCCCTTCACTGGCGTCGCCAAAGAGCGCATCAAAAAACTCATTGGACCGTCCTGCCGGAAAAAGCGCCTGAAGTGCCTTATCGATGAAAATCTGTTCTGGTTGGATCATAGTCGCCCGTACAGTCTGTCAAAAAATTGTCGAGATTGATGACCTTTGCTGCAATCGCAGAACAATCAGGTCAAGCCACTCTCCCTTAAATGATTCCCGTGACTTATATCTTCCGAGGAAACCGTTGAGTTAAAGATGCGATATTACTCAGTCCCCGCTAGAAATGTCAACATCCATTGCACCACCAGCCCTGCTGTGGTAGAAGACCGGTCATGCAATACCATCTTTTTTCCGACAACGACCAGGAACAAAAGACTGCGGCAGCGCCCGTCGTCAGCACGGCGGTCCTCAATCCCGCTCAGTTCACTGCCGCCACCCATGGTACCGGCCCGATCTTAGTCATTGCCGGCGCCGGTTCGGGGAAAACCCGCACCCTGGTTTACCGGATGGCCCACCTAATCGAACAGGGTGTGGCACCGGAATCGATCCTGCTGCTCACCTTTACCCGCCGCGCGGCCCAGGAAATGCTCAACCGGGCCAGCGAGCTGACTGCCGGCACCTGCCGCCGGGTCGTGGGCGGCACCTTCCACGCCACCGCCAACATCCTACTTCGCCGCTACGGCCACCACCTGGGACTAGGCTCCAATTTCACTATTATTGACCGGGGGGACGCCGAGGGTATCATCAACCTGATTAAATCCTCACTGGGCATGGCAGGGGCCGGTAAGCGCTTTCCGTCTAAACGGGTGGTCATGAATCTGATCTCCGGAGCGACTAACAAATCCACGAGCATCGAGCAACTGGTCTATCGTGACCACATCCATCTCTCCGAATTTGTCCACGATTTCTACACCATCGCCGAGCATTACCGCCAGTTTAAGATCGACCATGGCCTGATGGACTACGATGATCTGCTGATTTACTGGAAGCGGCTTCTGGTCGAGTCGGAGCAGGCCCGGCATGAGTTATCGATTCGCTTTCAACACATCCTGGTCGACGAATACCAGGACACTAACTTGCTGCAGGCCGAGATCGTTCGTCTGCTCGCCTATCGACACGATAATGTCATGGTGGTCGGTGACGACGCCCAGTCGATCTACAGCTTCCGGGGTGCGGATTTCTATAACATCATGCGCTTTCCTGAACAGTTTCAGGGCACAAAAATCGTTAAACTTGAGGAAAACTACCGCTCCACCGAGCCCATTCTCCAATTAACCAACGCCATCATTGCCAACGCCGAAAAGAAATTCACCAAAACCCTGTTCACCAGCATCACCGGCGGTAAGCGGCCGCAGGTAGTGGTGGCATCCAACGAGGCGGCCGAGGCACGGTATGTTGTCCAGGAAATCAAGAAGCGGCAGGAAGAGGGCATTCCTCTGCGTGAGATAGCTGTGCTCTTTCGCTCCGGCTTCCATTCCTTCAAACTGGAAATTGAACTCGCCGGTCACGGTTTTGACTTTGATAAGCGTGGTGGCCTCAAACTCACCGAATCAGCTCATATCAAAGACCTGCTTTCCTTTTTCCGGGTGGTGATCAACCCTTGGGACAACCTCAGTTGGAACCGAATTCTTCTCCAACTGGAAAAAGTAGGCCCTAAGACGGTGCACAAGATCCTGCAAGCCATCCGGGACTCGGATGGACCTTTCGCCGCTCTGGCCGCCTATCGACCCGGTCCGGCCTGGAAATCTCAGTTCGAGCAATTGACCCGGACTTTACAGCTCCTGGTGAACCCGGCACTCAGCCCCTCCGATCAGTTTGATCTGATCATGGAATACTATGAGCCGGTGTTCGAAAAAATGTACTACGACGACTTTCCCAAACGACGCAAGGAATTGGATCAGATCAAGGCCCTGATCGCCGGATACGGGGACCTGCAATCCTTTGTCGACGACACCGCCCTTGATCCGCCCGACACTGGCTCAGGGGAACGCCATTCTGAAGACGAACAACGGCTGATCCTCTCCACCATCCACTCAGCCAAGGGGCTCGAGTGGGACACGGTCTTTGTTATTGGACTAGCCGAAGGCCGTTTTCCCCATCAAAACGCCACCCCAGGCGAGCAGTGGGAGGAGGAACGGCGCCTACTCTACGTCGCCGCCACCCGTGCCAAGAGACAGCTTTTCCTCACCTACCCGCGTGAACTGATGACCCCGGACCGGCAGCAGATGCGGGCCTCTATGTCGCCTTTCCTCCGCGAGATCAGCCCCGGCCTCTACAACACCACTGATCGAGCCGGCGCAATCTCTTCGCCTATGATCAGCCAGTATGCCCAGGACATCCCTATCAGTGCGTCAACGCCGAAGGTGGAGTCGGCTCGGGTGGTCTACAAAGAGGGTATGCGGATCAGCCACACCTTTTTTGGTCTCGGCCGGATCACCTCCATTCCAGGACCGCGGCGAGTCGAGATCCATTTCGACCGTCACGGCAGCAAGATTCTTCACCTCGATTACGCCCAACTGGAGATTGTCGGGTGAGCCGGAGCGCCTTGCCTTCCCTCTTTTCCCCTGAACCATCGCACCGGCAACCATGAATGACCGGCAAGCCACAGCCTGGCTGGATCAGCTCCAATTCTTCACCATCAAACTCGGCCTGGACACCACCAGAGCCCTGCTGGCCGAACTCGGCAATCCCCAGGACAAACTCAAAATCATTCATATTGCCGGCACCAACGGCAAGGGTTCGGTGGGCGCAACCCTGCTCTCTATCCTTTCGGCCGCCGGTTATCGCACCGGGTTTTATTCCTCTCCGCACCTCTCCTCGGTGCGGGAGCGGTTCCGCATCGGCGATCAGTCTATTTCAACAGCCGATTTTGCCAAACTGGTCACCCGGCTGGCAACCTTTCTTAAAGGACGCCCCAGCCCCACCTATTTCGAATTCAACACCATCCTCGCCCTGCTCTGGTTTGCCGAACAGCAGGCAGAGGCGGTGATCCTGGAAACCGGCCTGGGTGGTCGGCTCGACGCCACCAATGTGGTCACACCTCTGGTTTCGATCATCACCAACATCAGCCGCGACCACGAACAGCACCTCGGTTCAACCCTTGAAGCTATTGCCGGGGAAAAGGCGGGGATCATCAAGCCCAATGTGCCGGTGATCTGTGCCGGCAGAGCTGCCGAGACCGTACCGGTGATGGAGGCGTGTTGCCAACAGCAACAGAGTCCTCTCTTCCTCTATGACCGCGATTTTTCCGGAGAACGAAATAGCGAAGGCGGGCTCAAGTATCGTCCTCTCTCCGGGCCTGTCCGCCACGACCTGCCCCTGACGCTGCACGGTGACCATCAGGCAATCAATACCAGTCTGGCCTTGGCAGCTCTCGAAATCCTTGAACCGGTTTTCCCCGTCTCCCCGCAGGCCCTATCCGAGGGGCTGCAGCACGTCAGATGGCCTGGCCGGATGGAACTGATCTCGGTCCAACGGCAGAATAAAAAAATACATTTTCTCCTTGATGGTGCCCACAACGAAGCCGGAGTCATCACCCTGATCGAATCCTTGCGCCAGGGGTTTCCACGACAGCGCCTCCTCCTCGTCTGGGGCAATATGGCCGACAAGGATATGGGTCCCGTTTTGTTTGAGTTGATGGCGATGGCCGATGCAATCATCCTTACCCGAGCCGAATCACAACGTTCCGCCATACCCACCGCGCTGTACGAGCAGTTGCCTACACTTGCGCAAACCAGGGCGCACTGCACTCAAACCGTGGAGCAGGCCCTGGAGATGGTCGGACAAACCGCCGAGACCGAGGATCTGATCTGCGTCGCCGGGTCGCTCTATCTGGTCGGCCGGGTTCGGCAGCTGCTGGTGGGGGAGTTAGCCCAATGAGCAGCGATTTCTATTCCCTCGACAGCATCGACGAGGCCCTGATCCGGGTCGAGCGCAGTAAGGCCAGGGCGCTGCGAAAGAGTCGATGGTGGCAACAAAAAACCTCTTCGGGTACCTGCTGGTACTGCGGCCAAAAGGTAGGCTACCACAACCTGACCATGGACCATGTAATCCCTCTGTCACGTGGCGGCCGCAGCACCAAAGACAACCTTGTTCCCAGCTGTAAAGAGTGCAATACGAAAAAGAAATCCTCGTTGCCGGTTGAGTGGGAGGAATATATGGATGAGCTGCAGCGACGCCTGGAATAACGCTATGAAACTTCTTCAATCCCCAGCGCCCAGTTGCCCCCCGCCAAGTCCTATATTGTGGTCCTCCTTACAGGTTCAATGAGGAAAAACAGACCTTTTGCCTGTATGTTCCCCGGCGATTCCGACTCAGGCGATCATCCAGCACACGGTCGCCTTCCGTAGCCCGCTGTTTCCCAACCTCACCATACCCAATTGATGGAGTTCAGTCCATGCAGAGAAAGACGATCCAGGTCGAAGAAAAGGTTCCCCTGCTCACCGGTATCCCCTTAAGTTTTCAACATCTCTTTGCCATGTTCGGAGCCTCGGTCCTGGTGCCGACTCTGTTTAAAATCGACCCGGCCATCGTCTTGTTGATGAACGGGATCGGCACCCTGATCTATCTCTTCCTCTGCAAAGGTAAGGCCCCGGCCTTCCTTGGATCGAGTTTTGCCTTTCTCTCGCCGGTTTTTGTGGTTCTCGGCGCCAACCAGGCCCAGTGGTCCGGCAACTATTCCTATGCCCTGGGCGGCTTCATTGCCTCAGGGCTGGTGTTCATGACTGTCGCATTGATTATCTGGAAATTCGGCTCGACCTGGATCAAAATCGTCCTGCCGCCGGCCACCATGGGGCCGATCGTCGCCCTCATCGGTCTGGAACTGGCCAGCGTTGCCACCGGCATGGCGGGCATCATGCCCGATCCGACCAGCGGCGCGTACAATATGAAAGCCATTGTGGTCTCGCTTACCACCCTCCTGGTGGTGACCTTCGGCTCGGTGCTCTTCCGTGGTTTCATGGCTATTATTCCCGTCCTCACCGGTATCGTCGTCGGCTACCTGATCGCCATCCCCATTGGGCTGGTCCAGTTCGGGGGCATCGCCAATGCGCCATTGCTCGCCTTGCCCACCTTTTATCTGCCCAAGCTCGATTTCCATGCCATTCTCATTATCCTGCCCGCCTCCCTGGTGGTAATTTCCGAGCATATTGGGCATCTGGTGGTCACCGGCAACATTGTTGATCGCGACCTGACCAAGGATCCTGGTCTGCACCGCTCGTTGATGGGCGACGGCATTTCCACCGTGCTCTCGGGATTCTGCGGCTCGGTGCCGACCACCACCTATGGAGAGAACATCGGCGTCATGGCCATCACCCGTGTTTACTCAGTCTGGGTCATCGGTGGTGCGGCCATCATCTCCATCTGCCTGGCCTTTGTCGGCAAGCTCTCCGCCTTTATCCAATCTATTCCCGCACCGGTCATGGGTGGGGTCTGCATGCTGCTCTTCGGAGTGATTGCCGCCTCGGGTGTACGGATGCTGGTGGAATCCAAGGTCGATTATTCCAAGCCGGCCAATCTTTCTCTGACCGCCATTGTGCTCATCGTCGGCATCAGTGGCGTGGCGTTCAAAATCGGCGATGTCCAACTCAAGGGCATGGCACTGGCCACGGTGGTGGGGATGATCCTTTCCTTAATCTTCCACCTCCTCGCCAAATTCAAGTTGGTCAATGAGCAGACCGATCTGTGATCGGCGTCTCCCTGACCGTGTTCCATCTCGGGGTGGGAACGTACTTCCGCCCCGATCTTTTCCTTGCCTGTCAATGAATCTTCCAGTCACCCCACTCATACCATCCTCAAGCCCCATGCAAGGACAACAAGCAAATGCTTCTGCCTTGTGATCGTCCCGCCTTTATGGTATTACCTTGAAAAAGTTTCCTTTTTTCAACCTATTGGCCGCGATTGAACAGCATAACCTATTACCTCCGCATCGCACCTGACCAACTGCTCGTCAGCCTCCACCCCACTGGCATGAAAGAAGAGCTGGTAAAGCTCGGTTCCGGGCAAGAATTTCGCGAGCTACTGGCCCGTAAAGGCATTGTCCATGGCATTGACCAGGTGGCGCTTGCCCGCGCATCAGGGTGTATCGACAAAGCAGAAAATCTCCCCGAGCCCCTGATATTAGCTGTGGGTACACCTCCGGTTGCCGGCAGCGAGGGCCTCCAACTGCGATTTGCCCTTCAACCCCTGACTCTCGAAGAAACAGATGAGAACGGGCAGATCAGCCAAGTTGAAATCTTTCTGACACCCCTTGTCCACAAGGGCGATTTTCTTACTGCATACGGCCCTCCGATTAAACACCAAATGGGCAAAAACATCTTCGGCCAGATACTTTCCTGTCCTCATCAGAGGAATCAGGTTTTCCTACCTGGCGAGAACGTCACCCAGGATGAAGAGACCCGGCAACTGATCGCCGCAGATAGTGGCTATCCATCCTGCACTGCCACCCGCAAGGACTCTGACCATTCCCTCACCTTGAGCGTTGACCGGTTGATCCGCACCACTCCAGACCGGATGCAAGCCCAACTCTACCTAAGGCCTGCCCCGCCGCCTGGCCACAGCCTGCCCAGCAAGGAAACCATCCTCCAAGTCCTGACGGAGAAACACATCACCTTCGGTCACCTACCCCATGCGGTCGAACAGTGCATCGATCTTTGCGCCAGTGAGAACCGGCCGCACATCGCCATCATCGCCTTGGGCACTCTTCCGATCAAGGGGAAGGATGCCTGGCTGCGCTTTGCAATGGAGATTGGCCCTCTGCCCGGCAAAGTCATGGGCAACGGCGAGATCGATTTTCGCGAACGCAACATGTTCATCGGAGTCAGTAAGGATCAGCTGATCGCCCTTAAAATACCCCCAACACCAGGGACAGCGGGTCGAGACATCTACGGCACCCCCATCGCACCACTACCCGGAAAAGATATTGCCGTCCGGACAATGGATGACGCTGCCCTGGACGAGACGACGGGTGAAATTCGAGCGCTACGGTCCGGGGTGCTTTCCATGGTTACCGAGAATTCGGTAAAAGTCTGTTCTCGGCAAGTAGTCGCACAGGATGTCGATTACCTGACCGGCAACATCATTTCGCGTGATGCTGTTGAAATTAAAGGGTCGATCAAAACAAAATTTAAGGTCAACGCCCTTGGGGATGTGCTGGTTGGGGGCGACGTTGAAAAAGGGCAGTTGCGATCAGACAGCAATGCCGTGATCAAAGGGGGAGTGATCGGCAAACTTGCAAGCGTCCACGCCCGCGGCGACATTGACGTCAATTTTGTTGTCCAAGGCAGAGTTCTCTGCGGAAATAAGCTGATCCTCAGGCAACACGCCTCGTACAGCCGCTTGCATTCTTCCGGCCTTCTGCTGTGCAATCCATCTTCCCGGATCATTGCCTCACAACTCGTAGCATTCGGCTCAATCAGCACCGGCAGTGTCGGGTCCGACATGGCCACGCCCTCACTGCTGGCAGCAGCGGTTTCACCTGAACAGCTGCACCGTTATTTTGAGTTGCGGCGAACCAGCGCCACTCTAGCCGAGGCCATCGATTCCCAGCAGCGACACATCGGCCTGCATATCGACAGCGAGGAACTAGCTGAATTGATCGCGGATCACAAAGCGAGCTTGAAGCAACTTGCCCACTTCAACATGATTTTCGAAAAAGATGGGGAACCTCAGGATCAGGGTCTTTCCCACGCTCTGGAGTGCACCATTGTCATCAAGGGTAAAGTGTTTGCGGGTACGGAGATCCGCATCGGCAACAGCAGCATGGTGCTCGCGACTACCTTGGCTGACGTTTGTTTTCGCCTGCGAGACTATATCCCAGCCGGGGCAAGCAAACGCGATATCATTATCATCCCCAACAAAAAATAATTTCGGAGTTTTCTATGTTTGTCAAACTGTGGATGACCAGCAATGTTCTCACTGTTAACAGCAGTCAGCCCATCATCGAAGTCGAACAGATCATGCGGGAAAACCGCATCCGCCGGGTGCCGGTGGTGGACGAGGGCCACTTGGTTGGCATCATCAGCCGTGAAGACATTTTCCGCGCCCTGCCCTCCATCTTCGACCCGAGTATCAGCCCGGAAAACCTTGACCAGGCCGGCCGGATCGAGGCCGGATCGATCATGACCCGTTCACCAGTCACCGTTGAGCCGTCCACCCCTCTGGAACAGGCGGCCCTCCTGATGCGGACCCATAAATTCGGCGCCCTCTTGGTCATGCAGGAGGCGGAATTGGTCGGGATCATCACCGAAACCAATATATTTGACGCCTTTCTTGAAGTGCTCGGCGCAAAAAAGCAAGGCGCCCGAATCGAAATTAAAATCGACCACAAACCGGCCTCGTTCTATGCCATGCTGCAGGTGTTTAAAAAATGTGAGATGACTGTTCTCGGCATCACTGTCTTTCCCGATTTTTCCGAGGAGCATCAGCTGGTCACACTCAAGGTACAGGGTGAGAACATAGAAAAGCTAATCGACAGCCTTTGGGATTCAGGCCTGCAGATCAATCGGCTGCATAAGGATGAACATGAGTCCACGAAGTGATGGCGAGCATGGAAAACTAAAGGAGGGTAACGAGTAGCACTACGGACTCAGGCTATTTTAGGCTAGGAACCAATAAGATTGTATGGTAAGTAAGGACCGCAATTCCGTTATGGACGGGTAGCTCAGCTGGATAGAGCGTTGGCCTCCGAAGCCAAAGGTCGCGGGTTCGAATCCCGCCTCGTTCACCAATAATAAAAAAGCCACTTAGCAGGCATTCGGCTAAGTGGCTTTTTTTTCGTTTTGCGTCCCTTTTGTGCCCCTGAACAAAAAAACAATTTTCTTGTTATGTGATCTCTGCTGGATACTGGTGGTCTGCTTGCTGCTCAATGGAAAAGGCTGGACATCCGCTACCAAACTCTCGCTTACCATTTGGTTCAGGTAGCCCAGTAGCCGGCGGCTCGAGAAAAAAATTCAAGCAGCTTTGGTGTCCAGGTTTTGCACCTTTCTCGACTTCTGCTTATCAATTTTTTTCGGTATCAGCCCATTGGCCATGAACGCTGTACACTGTTTGCGTTTATCAAAGGGGCAATCAGTGATGTTCCAGCATGGTGTATATTGCAGTAGCTTTTTCACGGCGGCAATAGAGATGCCATGCTCATGGATCATCTCCCTT
>JBBQCO010000037.1:0-25893 GCA_038318785.1 Desulfobulbales bacterium
TGTTCGTCCCCGCAGGAAGTCCGTGAGCTTTCGGCAGCCGCCGACCTACCTCTGTTATCTGATTCAGAAAAGGAAAAAGTCACCGAACTATTTGCACCTCATGCAAGGGAATTAGCCTTTTATCGAGGAGTACGCTGATGGAAAGAGGTGACTAAGAACCCTTGGTCATTTTTTTGGGGCTGTCTGTGCTGTGCCATAACTATCTGTCAGAGACACAGTAAATATCTGATTTTCAAAAGTTTTGATATCTCTGAATTAGGAGAATAAAATGAAATACACAGGAGATCGTCCGGGGAAAGGAACCTACATTTGCATGACCTGCGGAAAAAAAATAGTCATAGAAAATGATGAAAAAAAATTACCAGTGTGCCCCCAATGTAAAGGTTCAATGTTCGGTTAAAATTTCCTACCATTGGTAATGGCAGTTTCATGACCTGAATAAAAAGAACCTGTCGATAAATGACCGGGAAAAACGCGTTCTTAAAAGGTAGGCAACGTGTCGGTCGGCAGATTATTTCACCGTTATAAATCAACATTGCTCCTGAAACATGCTAATCAGCACACCAGATGGCAAGGTCTATGCCCAGGCGGAACTGGTGGCCATAATGCGCCAGGCCGGGTTTGTCCAGGTTCAGGGGTTGCCGGTCGAACTTCCCAATGGCGCCGCTATTTTGGCGGCGGTTCGGTTGGCCGCATCACCGGCCCAGCAACCATAAGATTGCTCCTCGTCATTTATAAATTAAACAAAAAACCGGACCGAAGGATGGGTAAAATATAGCGTTCGCATTTTCCTGTATTTATGACCTTCTACTTGAACAGGTGAATAATGGCCAACGAGAATACTTCCCCATATATTGCGCACGTCTTTGTATGCACCAACGACCGCAAAGGCGAGCGGCAATCCTGCGCCGACAAGAACAGTCAGGCCCTTAAAAATACGCTGAAGGAAGCCATTCATGAACGAGGCTGGAAGAGCAAGGTCCGGATTTCCACTTCAGGGTGCATGGGGCTTTGCACCAAGGGCGCAAATGTGCAGATCTACCCCCAGCAAATTTGGTTTTCAGAAACACAACCGGACGATGCAGAACAAATTCTTGCCGCTCTTGAAAAGATAGTGGCCTCCAGCATAGACAGCAGTGATGGGGTTAAAAAAAATAGCATGCGGTTGTTGATTTGAAATGGTTGGGGAGTTTCTGGCTAAAATCATGGCGGCCATGACATCAACAGGAGACGCGCCACTTTTTTTTGTTGCGCTCGGTTCACATACCTCCTGTAAATGTGACCATTCTTGATAAACTTTGTTCCTATTTAGCAGATCACCCGCGAGACGATGAAAACCGTTTACAGCGCCTCAAACATTTCGATTGTAACTATTTTTCAGAACATCCTCGAAGGATACGGAATCATGTGCTGGATTAAGAATGAATTTTCTAGTGCAGGAATCGGCGAGATACCGCCAATTGAATGTTGGCCACAATTATGCGTTGGCGATAATGATTTTGAAGAAGCGAAACGAATTGTGGACGAAGCCCTTTCGGATAAAGATGCACCAGTTTGGAAATGTGATTCATGTGGCGAAAAAATCGAGGGGCAATTTACAGAATGCTGGAATTGTGGAAAAAGCCGACTTTTTTAATGATGGATTATACTGAAAAACAGTGCACTAAGTGTGGACAACGGTTGCGGTTACCCAAAAATATTGGTGGGATGGTTATGGCATGCCCCACCTGTGGAAACAAATTTCATTCTGACTTTAAATTGGGTGGCGTCAGAAGGAGTACACATGCTGATTTGTTTACAAATATCTTTGATATGGCCATACAGAGCCTTGAAACGCATTGCTGGATTCTGGCCTATAGAAAAAGATAATATGTAATTTTATTTTGCAATTTTCGAACTATTACAAAGGATGAATTTAATGAGCAAGACACTTGTACAAATGACAGCTGAAATTATCCAATCCCAGATAACCAGCAAACAGATGAGCACTGAAGAAATCAAAGCTGCTCTGAACGAAACCTTCCAAGCTCTTAAATCCCTTCAAGATGCCGAAGCCGGTGGGCGGCTTGAGACAGAAATGGAAGCAACCGCAACAGTGATGGACCCCAAAAAATCCATCCAGAAAAACAAGATTGTCTGTCTTGAGTGCGGCCAGGAATTCAAGATGCTGTCTCCAAAGCACCTGAGGTCCCATGGCGTCACTTCAAAAGAATATCGCAAAAAGCATGGGCTGTCAGCTCGCCAGCCGCTGTGTGCCAAAGCACTTTCAGAGAGGCGGTCCCAATCGGGTAAAGAAAGAGGTCTCCCGGACAACCTCCGAAAGGCTATCGTTGCCCGCACGAAGAAAAAAGCCACCTCGGAATGAAATGATACTTATGCCCTCTTCTGGATTCATTTCCGGGAGAGGGTGTACCGTTTTGTCAGTACTCCCTGCCCACCAGACAATCAATTCCACCAAATCCACTGACGCCAAGTTTGCCACTTGCGCCGCATGTTACAATTTGACCCGGCCACACGAGACGCTTGGCGGCGGCGAGGTACGGAATCTTTCGGTCCCAAACCCTTGCCATGGCTGCATAGGTCTCAACAAATTTCATCTGGATTTGGATTTTTGTCGTGCTTAATAATTGGTTCTTTGTTGCCAATTCCCAACTTCCGTCGTTTTTCTTTTTGTGCCTGCTGCCAGTGAGGCAATTTAGCTACCGCATGCTTTTTTTTGGTATTCAAATTGTCGTAAAATGCCCGGTAACTCATAGTTATTTTGCCTGATTGCACGAGGTGATCGTATGCTAATTTGATGCTGTACCCAGCAGCAAAAAGTTTTTCGATTTCTCCATCGACAGCAAAAAACTGAATGCGAGCCATTCCTTTTTTTAATCTTGTTTTTGAGTCATCCATAACTCTCCCCTCCCCCCAAACTGAAATGACAAATAATGAAAAACAATGTAATGAATTTGCATAAATAATGTTATTATTTCTCATAACAAAACAATATTATGCATATATAATGTATGTATAATGCAAAACCTAGGTCTTTGTATCATTTCCGCATTATTTTTTACTATTTTTCATTTGGAGTGAAAGGCAGGATAGGTGAAGTGGGCCCACCGCCGCCCTCTCCACATCCTGCCCTCCGGTGGCTGTTTATTCGCCTGTGGCTCAACGCATTAAAACAAACGAATGCTATTCAATTTTAGAAGTCGATTAAACCAATCTGGCAACAATTAGTCAGTGACCCCCGGCTCTGCCGGTGGTCACTGACTCACAGTGTCCACTATTGTGGACATATTTTTCAGATCCGTTGTCTACTTTTCCGGACACCACTCGCCGGTATTTCTAGCTTTAAAAGGCTAACCTTCAGCGAAAGTACGAAAAATCCGCTTTCAAGAAGTGCAGAGCCATGACCTCCAAAGTGGCATGGATAGTGCTCTGAGCGTAGAGCGCCCCCTTCACTTCGAAGGGACATCCACCAATTCCAGCCACTAGGAATCCCCCAATGTCAAGTGAAGACGACGAAATCCTCAAGGCGTTTATAGAAGAATCTCTCGAGCACCTCACCGATATTGAAGCCGACCTGCTTGCTGTTGAAAAGCGGGGTGCAGACATTGATGAAGACCTAGTCAATAAGGTTTTCCGAGCTGTCCACTCCATCAAAGGCGGCGCAGGCTTCATGGGGCTGGCTGTTATTCAGAATCTTGCCCATGTGGCCGAAAACGTCCTGGGGCTAATACGGAGCAGGAAATTGGTTTCCACCCCGGAGGTGGTCAACGCCCTGCTCCTTGCCGCTGACGAACTGCAACAGTTATTGACGAATGTTGGTACCAGCAACGAGGTCGACATTAGCGCCCACGTCTCTACCCTCAATGCGATGGCCGCCGGAGAGCAGCTGGTCGAGGTAATTGCCGACCTACCGATGGCAGCCCCTTCGGAGTCGGAGGAACTTCCTCCGCTGCCGGAAGAGCAACACGAACCGTCTCATGCCGCTGTTGGTAACGCTCCGATCCCGGTAAATAATCCGCATCCTTGCTTAACCGAGACCAGCATTCGCGTTTCCGTTAGCCTTCTCGACCAACTGATGAACCTGGCCGGCGAACTGGTTCTGTCTCGCAACCAGTTGCTCCAGACCATCAGCTCTGGTGCAGTCCATGAAGCCGAGGCAGTCGGTCAGCGCATCGACCTGGTGACCTCCGAACTCCAGGGGGCCATTATGCTCACCCGGATGCAACCCATCGGCAACGTACTGGGCAAATTCCCCCGGGTGGTTCGCGATCTGGCCAAAAAGCTGAGCAAGGAGGTGGAACTAACCCTGATCGGCAAGGAAGTCGAACTCGACAAGACTATCATCGAAGCGATCAGCGACCCGCTCACCCACCTGGTTCGCAACAGCGTCGACCATGGCATCGAATCGCCGGAGCAGCGGCGCGCCCAAGGCAAGGACCCACGCGGCACCGTTGTCCTCAAGGCCTATCACGCCGCCGGCCAGGTGGTCATCGAAATCAGCGACGACGGGCGGGGAATCGACGGCGACCAGCTCACCACCGTGGCCGTGACCAAGGGGTTGATCTCAGCTGACCAGGCCAAACTCATGTCCGCCAAGGAGCGGATCAATCTCATCCTCCTCCCCGGTTTTTCCACCGCCCCCAAAGTTACCGACGTTTCCGGTCGGGGTGTCGGCATGGACGTGGTCAAGACCAACCTCGACCAACTGGGCGGCACCATCGAAATCGATTCCGTGGTCGGCAAGGGGACCAGTATTTCGATCAAACTGCCTCTCACCCTGGCGATCATCCCCTGTCAGATCATCAGGACCGGGGACGAACGCTATGCCATCCCCCAGGTCAACCTTGAAGAGTTGTTGCGCATTCCCGCTGCCCAGATCAAGGAGCGGGTCGAACGGGTGGGAGACGCCGAGGTAGTCCGTCTGCGTGGCACCCTCTTGCCGCTTATCCGCATGGCCGATGTGCTGGGAATTGAGCGGACCTATTACGACCAAAACAAGGAAAGAATAAGATCCGACCGCCGCAGCAACATCGCTGACCGCCGTTCGCGAACCTCGCCGCTCTTTAACGAATCCTCCGAGGGCATTACCGAAAAAGCCATCACAACCGATCATCGGGAGCCCACACCGGATCGCCGCCAGAACCCGGCCAGCGCCCTCAATGTGGTGGTCGTTTCCGCCGGCGTCCTCAAATACGGCCTGATTGTCGACCGCCTGCTTGATTCCGAGGAAATCGTCATCAAACCGCTCGGCCGCCACCTCCAGAATTGCCAGGGATATGCCGGGGCAACGATCATGGGAGATGGCCGCATCGCGCTGATCCTCGATGTCGCCAACCTTGCCCGCATGTCCGGCCTGACCTCGCTCGACGGCTCAAAGCGTGCTGGCGAGCTGGCCAGGGAAAACCTCCTCCGGACAAAGGACCTCCAGGCACTCCTGACCTTCCGCAGTTCCCTGGAAGAACAGTTCGCTGTTCCCCTCAGCCTGGTGGAACGGGTGGAGAAAATCAAGCATGCCGAAATCGAGATCATCGGCGGCCGCCGCGTCCTCCAGTACCGGGGGGGTAGCCTGCCGCTGGCCTGTGTCGACGATGCTGCCTCGGTCTATCCCCTGGCCGACCAGGAGAATCTTCTGGTCATTGTTTTTCGCCTTATGGGCCGGGACGTCGGCCTGTTGGCCAGCGGCCCGGTCGACGCAATCGAAGTTTCCACCGATATCGACGCCACCACCCTCAAGCAGACCGGCATCATGGGATCGGCCATTATCAACGGCAAGACAACCATGCTGGTCGATATCTTCGAGCTGGCCCAGTACCTCCATCCCGAATGGTTTACAGAGGCTGTATCCGCTGGAACAGTGGAGGACAATCAGCCCACGGTACTCATCGTCGACGACTCCGTCTTCTACCGCAACCAAGTGCGAGCCTATCTCGAACAGGCCGGGTTCCGGATTTTGGAAGGGATCGACGGCATAGACGCCCTCCGGGTGCTGGCAGCGAACATCGAGACTATCGGCATGGTGGTCACTGACATCGAGATGCCCAACATGGACGGATTTGAGTTAACGCGCCGGATCAAAGACTCGCCACACTTTAGTCATCTGCCGGTCATCGCCCTGACCACACGGGCCGCCGAGGAGGATGTAGTCCGGGGCAAGGCCGCCGGGGTAGAAGAATACCACGTCAAGCTCGACCGCGAACGGCTGGTGGAATGCGTCCACCGCTACACCAGCATGACAACGGTCGCATAAGTTACGCCCACTTTTCAAGGAGCAGCAATGGCAACAGCACCACAGCACCAAGACACCCTGACAGAACTGGCCACTTTTCTGGTGGGCGAGGCCCTCTGTGGCATGGAGATACAGCAGATCCAGGAGATCAACAAACTGCCCCAGATGACCCGGGTGCCGCAGGCGCCGTCGGATGTGCTCGGCATTCTCAACCTGCGCGGCCAAATCGTCACGGTCATCGACCTGGCTCGTCGTTTGGGGCTGGGTGCAACCGAGCCAACCCCCCAGGCCCGGATTATCATTGTTAACACTGCCGGGGGTAAGGTCGGCATTCTGGTCAGCCGGATCAGCGATGTGGTGGCCGTCGACCTTCGCCAAAAGGAGGCCTCACCGGCCAACATGCGCGGTATCCAGGGGCGCTTTTTTAACGGGGTCTGCAAACGGGAGAACGGTCTGGTTGGCCTCCTCAACATCGAAAGGGTGCTCAGTCATGAAGAAAACTGAAGCGGCCCAAACTATTCACCATCCGTTCTGCCGGACCATCCCTTTGCCAAGAAGAACTCAGGCATGAGCATAGAGCGCCAGAACACCCCCACTTCTGTCATGCGCGCCAGTGTTCAGTTGTTCCTGGTCATCTTCATGCTGACCGGTGCGATTCTGAGCGGGGTAATAATGGCCTTTTATCGCACCGAAACCAGCACCCGCATCGAAAGCCTGAAAAAACAGGAACAGTTCGCTGTCACCCTGCAAGGCGCGGCGATCAGCGATATTTTTACCGCCATTACCGGTGACCTTCTTTTCTTCAGCCGGCAAAACGAACTCGGAGCCTACCTCAACACCGGCAACGTCACTCTGCTTGAGACCATCGGCGCTGAGTATCTCGTTGCTTCCGAACGCAAACGGATCTACGACCAGATCCGTTTCCTGGACAACGACGGCATGGAACGGGTCAGGGTGAACTACAATCAGGGCAAGCCGGATCTGGTTCCCGGCCCGGAACTGCAATCCAAAAAGAACCGTTACTATTTCGAAGACTGCTATAAACTCGGTAAGAATGAAATATTCATCTCACCCTTTGATCTCAATATCGAGCAGAACAAAATCGAACAACCGTTTAAACCGATGATCCGGCTGGGTACGCCGGTTTTTGATGCCGCCAATCACAAGCGAGGCATTGTCCTGGTCAACTATTACGGCAACGACCTGTTGGACCGGTTGCTGACCTCCGAGCAGGTCAGCGAGGGCAAGACCATGCTGCTCAACTCCGAGGGGTATTGGTTGCTCAGCCCAGACCCAGAGCAGGCATGGGGGTTCATGTTCCGGGACGGTGAACGAACCCTGGCGGCTGTCGATCCGGCAGCCTGGAAACAAATCCTCCTCAGCGACAGTGGCCAATTCGAGACCACCAAGGGGCTCTACACCTTCCTCACTATCTCTCCACTCACAGCAGAGTTCCGGTCCAGTACCGGATCGGGGGAGGCCTTTGGCCGCAGCGCCGGCGACATCAAGCACGATGCCTATCACTGGCGCCTGGTTTCCTTTGTTTCCGCCGAAGACCTAACCACGATGGTTGACATATTCCGGGTTAAATACTTCTCGGTCGGCGCCGGCATCTTCCTCCTCATTGCGACCGGGGCCTGGATCACCGCCTTCGCGGTCAGTAAACGGCGTCTGTATCAGGCCCAGTTGCAGGCCTTAGCTCTTTTCGATTCCCTGACCGAACTGCCCAACAGAACCTTGTTCTTTGACCGGCTCGCCATGACGGCCGCCCACAGCCGCAGATACCAAACCCGTTTCGGCCTGCTCTATATCGATCTCGACGGTTTCAAGCAGGTCAACGACACCCTGGGCCACGCAGCCGGCGATCAACTGCTCAAGGTGATCGCCGGCCTTCTCCTCGGCAATTGCCGGAAATCGGACACGGTGGCCCGCCTGGGTGGAGACGAATTTGCCGTCATTGTTGCCGAACTTGACTCGACCGCCTCGGTCGAGGCCTTGGCGGAGCGCATCATCCTTACCCTGCATGACCCTATTGAGCTGACCGCAGGCCCGGTCACCGTGGGCGCCAGCATCGGCATCGCCCTTTTCCCGACGGCCAGCGAAGACCTCGAGCAACTGGTCCGCTGTGCGGACAGAGCCATGTATTGCGCCAAACAGCAGGGGAAAAACAGGTACTGTCTCGACGGCGCCCAATCAGGGGGGAATAATGACATAGGTTAAAGAGGGTGGGTCAAAAGGAGCAGATGAACATATCAGTCAATTCCGGCAGATAACGAACGTTGCCAAGGCAATGCTTTCAGCGTGGACAATGGCTTTGCGGCTGACGACAAACCATCACCCGCTGCCGCAACACTTATTACAAGGAGAGAGATAATGTTGAAGAATTTGAAGATCGGAACGCGGTTGAGCCTTGGGTTCGGCATCCTTCTGCTGCTCATGCTGGTTGTGGGCGGGTATGGAATCACCTCCATCAAAACCCTCAATGAAGAAGTCGAGCTGCTGGTCAATGACCGGATGGTCAAGGCCGAGCAGGCCAACGCGGTCATTGGCCATATCAATATTGTCGCTCGAAGTCTACGCAACATCTTCATCGACGAGGACAAAGGCCGCCAGGCCCAGGAACTACAACGGATTGCCGATGCTCGCAAGAAGGCCAGCGAACTCTACGATATCTTGAATAAAACGATCACGAGTGAAAAAGGACAGGCCATTGTCAAGAAAATGTTAGACATCCGCCCCACCTATGTTCGCGCCATCGAGACCTATATGGATCTGGTCAAATCCGGCCAGCTTGAACAGGCAAAAAAGCTGCTACTTTCCGAGGTTCGGGAAACCCAGCGTGGGTATTTGGAGGCGATTAACGAACTCATCGCCTTCCAGACCGATTTATCCAAGCAGGCGGGGCAAGAGGCCAAAAACGTGGCCCAGGCGGCCACGCGGCTCATCTCCATACTGTTAGTTGCCGCCTTGATACTGAGCGTGATTCTGGCCTTTTTCATCGTCCGTTCGATCACCGGCCCGGTGGGCAAGGCATCTGCCCTGGCCGAGACCATGGCCAAGGGAGATTTCACCGCAAAACTCGACATCAACCAGAAGGACGAGATCGGCCTGATGGCCACATCGCTCAACGCCATGGCCGGACAGTTAAGCGCCATGATCCGCGACATTATCGGCGGGGTGAACAGATTGACCGCCTCCTCCAATGACATGGCCGCCGTTTCCAAACAGCTTTCCGCCAATGCTAAAGATACCTCAGACAGGGCCGCCACGGTCGCTGCCGCCACCGAGGAAATGAGCACCAATATCCAGTCGGTTTCCGCCGCCATGGAACAGTCGACCAGTAACGTCAACATGGTGGCCTCTTCCACCGAAGAAATGACCGCCACCGTCACCGAGATCGCCCAGAACGCAGAAAAAGCCCGGGCTATCTCCGAAGGCGCGGTCAAACAGTCGCAGCAGGCCACCGAGAAAATGGCGGAACTGGGTGAATCGGCTCGCAAGATCGGCCGGGTGACCGAGACCATCACCGAGATCTCCGAGCAGACCAACCTCTTGGCCCTCAACGCCACCATCGAGGCCGCCCGGGCCGGCGAGGCGGGCAAGGGCTTTGCGGTCGTCGCCAACGAGATCAAGGAGCTGGCTCGGCAAACCGCAGCCGCCACCGTGGACATCAAAAACCAGATCAGCGAGATGCAGAACACCACCGCCACCACGGTGGAAGATATCGAGAAGATCTCAGCGGTGATCAGCGAGATCAACAGTGTCATCAACGGCATAGCCACCGCTGTAGAGGAACAGTCGGCCGCCTCCAGCGAGATCGCCAGTAACATTTCCCAGGCTTCCCAGGGGATTGCCGAGGTCAACGAGAACGTGGCCCAGAGCACGATTGTGATTGCCGACATCACCCGCGATATCGCCGGCATCAACCAGCAGTCGTCCCAGGTGGGCGACGGCAGCGGCCAGGTGCAGCAGAGCGCCCAAGGCCTAGCAGAACTGGCCGTCCAGCTGGAAAAACTGGTGCAGCAGTTCAAGGTCTGAACAATGTAAGCCTCTTCCGGGCGGATGCGTCTCCTTTGCCATCCGCCTGGATTGTTTCTTTCACTCTTCGTGGCCCCCTCTTTTCGGAGGCCTCTGCCATGAACCTGTCAACTCAAAACCCATGCGATTCCAGGTTTTGGTCAAAGTTAGCCTTGTTGCCGTTCCCCTCCCTCTGGTACAGATAGCAGTCAAAGCAGGTGGATCGTGGGCAGCCCATCGCTTCCAAGGCTCTGGGCTAATTACTTTTAAACCACCCTGTTGAAATCGGTGCTCAACCAGACGGAGACCTCTTCGGCAGAAACAGTGCCAAGTGATGTTGGAGGCGCAGTCTGAACTCCCCGAATGCGCCTATCCCGACAGCCCGCTGCCTTGTGCCGAAAGATCGAGGAACTTGTCTGGGTGCAATCGGCGCAGCTCTCGGAAGAGCTCACCTGGAAACTGCCAAAAAAATGAAGACAAGGAGGAGAGTGCTCATTTATGCCTCCTTTTATCAATCATTGCCTTGGAAAGGGTTACTGAGGCAGTCTCAGAAACGGGTAGAGTCGAGATGTTACGCGGTGGCTTTTGGGCTCCGTTTCCACCTTCCGCTCACTAAACCGGATGTGCGCGTTTGATGGCCTATTTTTTATGGAGTATTCGATGAGTGATCTTTCCAATCCAGGTTCCACCGAACTGGATTCTTTAAAACAACAACTCTCTGAATTGACAGAAAGAGAGTTACAGCTGCGAACAACTTACGAGAATCTGAAACAGTTGTTTGAACTTGCGCCCTTTGGTTACCAGTCTCTTGATGAGGACGGATGCTTCCTTGATGTCAACCAGACCTGGCTCAATACCCTGGGTCGGGTGCGAGAAGAAGTCATAGGTAGAAATTTTACCGAATTCCTCGATCCCGCTTGGCAGCCTTTCTTCCTTGAGAATTTTCCCAAAACCAGAGATCGCGGACTCATCAAATCCGCTGAGTTCGAGATGCTCAGAAAGGATGGCTCAAGAGTCGCTGTTTCTTTTGACGGCAGGGTAGGACGAGACCACGCTGGGAATTTCCAGCAAACCCACTGTTTTTTCCGAGATATAACTGAGCGGAAGAAATCAGAAACCTATGGGGAACTGAGCCGTGAAATATTACAAATACTCAGTGGCCTGGGGACATTGCCAGAATCGATTCATCGTATTCTCGAAGTGTTAAAGCAAGGAACCGGGTTTGACGCCATCGGGATACGTCTGAAGGAAGGCGAGGATTTTCCTTTTTATGTCCAACGAGGTTTTCCTGACACCTTTCTGCTCAACGAAAACTCTTTGCTTGAATACACCGATGACGGCACGATATGCCGCGACAAGGAGGGTAAAGCCCAGCTGGCCTGTGCCTGTGGTTTTGTTATTTCCGGCAAGGTCGACCCCACCAAGCCGTTTTTCACCCAAGGCGGTAGTTTTTGGGTGAACGATTCTCGATCCCTTCTGGATATTCCTCCTGAAACAGATCCCAGGTTTCATCCACGTAACCAGTGTGTTTACAATGGATACTCCTCGTTTGCTTTGATTCCGATCCGGATCAAAGAAGAGGTTATTGGCCTCGTCCATTTCAGCAATAAGCAGAAAGGATGTTTCTCGAGAAATTCGGTTGAACTTCTTGAAGGCATAGCCTCGCACATAGGTGAGGCATTACTGCGTAAACGGGCAGAAGCGGCTTTGCAAGAGCAGCGAAAACGATTGACCGATATCATCGATTTTCTCCCAGATGCCACGTTTGCCGTCGACAGAGAAGGGCGGATCATTATCTGGAACAAAGCAATCGAAAAAATGACAGGGTTATCGGCAACGGACATGGTGGGGAAAGGCGAATATGCGTACTCCGTACCGTTTCACGGCGAGACCCGTCCTCAACTCATAGACCTGATTTTTGAAGATAACGAGGATGTCATTTTACTGTACCCGCACATTTTACGGGAAGAAGAAACACTGACAACGGAAGTATTTTGTAAGGCACTGTTCAACGGAAAGCAGGGCGCATGGGTTTTTGCAAAAGCTTCCCCTCTTCATGATCATTCGGGGAATATTATCGGCGCCATCGAAAGTATTCGAGATATCACCGATAAAAAATTCACCGAGGAAAAACTCAGGAAAAATGTTGCTTGGTTCAAGGCGCTTTTTAATGCCACCTCTGACTCGGTGATCCTGGTCAGGCCAGACGGGACCATTCTCGACTTAAATGAAAACGCCGCTCTTAGGCGCACGCTTTGTGCGGGCGCAATGAGGGGACAAAATATTTTTGACTTTCTGCCTGGCGAATCTGTGGAGATGCGTCGTAAAGCCATTGACCAAATTCTCTATGAGAGAAGACTGGTTCAATATGACGAGGCCCGTGAAGAAAAGTTCTACCGTATACGCCTCTTCCCTATACTGGATAATCAGGGCGAGGTTATTCAGGTGGCCAGTTTCTCACGAGACATTACTGAAAGCAAAAAAACTGAAGGGGAGAAAAAGAAGCTCCAGGCACAGTTGATTCAATCCCAAAAGATGGAAGCTATCGGGACGCTGGCTGGTGGCATAGCCCATGATTTTAACAATATCCTTGGGGCAATTCTCGGGTATGCTGAAATGGCCCGAGAGATGACTTCCCATGATCCGATAGTGAGCAAATTCCTCGATAGAATCAATGAGGCGGGCAACAGGGCCAGTGACCTGGTGAAACAGATCCTCGCTTTTAGCCGACAGGTTGAGTCAAAACGATTCTCGTTAATCCCATCCCAAATAATTCAGGAGGCAATCAAGCTCCTTCGTCCATCACTTCCCTCCACTATATTGATCAAGCAGAACATCGACGTCTCTGCGTGGCCCATTATTGCCGATCCGACCCAGGTGCATCAAATACTCATAAATTTGTGTACTAATGCTTTTCATGCCATGGAAAAAACTGGCGGCGCTCTTGAGATCACCGTGAAAAATAAAGAGTTGTCCGCTCTGGATGTGCAACATATTCCAGATACGCAGCCCCGAAAGTTTGTGGAACTTTCTGTCAGTGACACCGGACATGGAATCTCATCTGAAATCCGTGACAGAATTTTTGATCCATTTTTCACCACCAAGGGAGTGGGGAAAGGAACCGGAATGGGATTGTCCATCGTCCACGGGATCATCATGAGCCATGAAGGTTTCGTCACTTGTGAGAGTGAAGTGGGAAAAGGGACGGTTTTCCGTGTCTATTTTCCGGCTTTCGAATGTGTGGAACCTGAGCATGTCGAACAAATAGAGATTGCTCCTTTTGGTATTGAGCGAATTCTGTTGGTCGATGACGAAGAAATCTTGGTTGAGCTGGGGACTCTCATGCTGGAGCAACTAGGATATAAAGTGACAGGCCGGACCAACAGCTTAGATGCGTTAATGACCTTTCAGAATCAACCAGATCTTTTCGATGCCGTGATTACGGATCAAACAATGCCGGGATTAACAGGAAGTGACCTAGCCCTTAAAATATTGCAGATAAGGCCCTCCATGCCCATTATCCTTAGCACAGGCTACAGCAATTTGATTTCGGAAGAAAAGGCGGGACTGCTTGGCATAAAGGGGTTTGCGATGAAACCTCTGGTTAAGAAAGAAATTGCCTCGCTCTTGAGAAAATTACTCGACGAAGCAAAAAATTCCCGGTGCTAAGAAACGAAGTTTCGATAGCCTATTAGGGGGCGATTCAGAGAACGGGTAGAGTCGCCCCCATGTTGTAAAATTCATTCTGCTGATCGAAAATGAATTCTGCTGGTTGTCAAATTGTTGTACAAAGGGCTGGAATGGCAGGAGCACACTGTGATATATATTTGATAGAATAACTTGACGCGCTAGCCTTTTTTCCGAACATCGGCAACGTAACGGCTTGACGGCAATTGCTATGACCAACCACGTCTGTCATGGCAGACTACGTGTTCAACCGGAAACAATTCCGAATCATACCAAATTTCCCGATTAATCTCTGTACCGGTTGCAACGATACCATGACTGAAGCCGGTGGCCTGCGCTATCGGTATCCGCATCTTTCTTCTCAAACCGGTTGTCCCCTGCGACTAGGGGTGAGCAACGTTGAACGTACTGGACGATGGCTAATATTCTAATAGTCGATGATGATACCATGCTGACCGAGATGCTTACCATCCATCTCGAGCGCGCCGGACACCGCGCCGAGATCGCTGATACGCTGAAACTCGGCATGGAGCAGGCGCGCAACGGCTTCTTTGAACTCATTTTCCTTGATGTGCAGCTACCCGACGGTAACGGCCTGGATGCCTTGCCCCAATTTTTTAAAGTGACCTCCAATCCGGAAATCATCATCATGACCGGATCCGGTGATCCAGACGGAGCGAAAAAGGCTATTCAATTCGGAGCCTGGAGCTACCTGGAAAAACCCCATGTCCTGCGCGACCTGCTGCTCCCGCTCACCAGAGCCCTGCAATATCGGGAAGAAAAAAAGAAAAGCGGAATCGTCCCGATTGCCTTGAAGAGGGACTCGATCATCGGAAAAAGCCCCGGCCTGCTCAACTGCCTCGATCAACTGGCCAAGGCAGCGGCCAGCGAAGCCAGCGTCCTGGTCACCGGGGAGACCGGAACCGGCAAGGAGGTTTTTGCCCGCGCCATTCATGACAACTCAACCCGGGCCGGGGAGGCCTTTGTGGTTGTCGATTGCGCCTCACTCCCCGAAACCCTTATCGAAAGCACCCTGTTTGGCCATATTAAAGGGGCCTTCACCGGGGCGGACCGGGCAGCCGGCGGCCTGATTAAAATGGCGCATGGCGGCACCCTGTTTCTTGATGAGATCGGTGAACTGCCGGAACGCATCCAAAAAACCTTTCTTCGAGTCCTGCAGGAACACCGTTTTCGTCCGATCGGAGCGACCCAGGAAGAGTACAGCAATTTCCGGGTGATTGCCGCCACCAACCGCGATCTCGATCAATACGCGGCGCATGGTTTATTCCGCTCCGATCTCCTCTATCGTCTTCGTTCCCTCTCCCTCCACCTGCCGCCGCTGCGGGAGAGAAAAGAGGACATCCGCCCTCTGACCCGCTATTTTCTTACCCGGCTATGCGACCGGGCCAAAACAGATACCAAAGGTATTGCCGACGAATTTTTTGACTATCTGCTCTCCTACAACTGGCCAGGCAATATCCGCGAATTACAGCAGACCCTGGAACAAGTTTTTGCCAACGCCATTCATCACCCCACCTTTTATCCCTATCACCTGCCCGAATCGATCAGGGTGTGCAAAACTCTCGAGGGGATTAAATTCGAGCTGGTTGCCCCTCAGACGCCAATCGCCCTGGAGCCTGATGCAAGCCTTCTGCCTTGGAAGGAATTCAAAACCATAAAAGAACAAGAATACCTGCAGCTTCTTTTTGCTAACGCCAAGGGCAACATGAAAAAGATGTGTCGTCTTTCTGATCTTTCCCGTGCTCGACTGTATCAGCTGATCAAACTCCACGGTATTGGCGCCTCCAATCAGGATTTCGACTGACCATCGACTGCTCCGTCGAAAAAAACACACCCTATCCCCATCCCTTACGTCTCTCTCCTTTTCTCGAGTTCGCTTTCTCCATTGCGTACCGTTGTCTAGTAAATCAGACTGAATTCTGTCCACAGAATGAGACTGTCTTTATTTTCAGCAATCATTTTGCCGTCATCGCGTTCAGTTAAACAACTCGAGTTCATCGTAATTATTTAAAATATTGCAACAAAATAAATTCTTCTCCGCCAACCGTCCCCTTGGCAAGCTTTATGCTATTAAAGAACGAGTTACTTTTGTCGAAGATGTTAACTGCGACACTTAAAGGGGCCTATGAAAAACTTTTTTCTCTATGCCGCAAGGGATTCCCAAATCTTTCGCTGGATCGAACACTTTTTAAGCAAGATACACCCGGACGCTACGCTCATCACCCTCCCACCTGGATCCCAATTCACATCATCGCTCTGCCTGCAACTACGCAGCAACGACATTCTCATCCTCTTTGCACAGGATGAGGCGGATATCAATGATCTATTGGATCTACGCGATGAATATGAAAGCTTCAGAATCCTTCTGATCATGAAAAACCAACAGCAGATTTCCGACAGTAAGTACCCTCTCCTCACTCCACGATTCGTTTTTTATCTCGACAGCAACATGGACGATTTGCCAGGATATATAAAAAATCTATTCAATAACAACAGATAAAATATTGCGCCTAAGGATTCTACTCATGAACAAATTAAAGTCAGTGGCCGCCGGCAAAGCAGGGGGTTTACCCAAGGGAAATTGCATTGACTAATAACAATAAAACCTTGACGTTACCCGCACTTCCATTTCAACAAAAAAGGCCCTTGCCCATGCCCCCACCAGAAAACCTCCCTTCGCGCAGCCCCCACTCGTCGCAGGAGAGCGCAAGCCCGTATCGGCAGCTCTTCGCCCATTCGCCAGACGCCTATCTGCTGATGGACAACGGTCTCTTCATTGACTGCAACGACGCGGCGCTGGCAATGCTGCAGGCGCGACGGGACGAGGTGATCGGCCATGCGGTCGACCATTTCTCCCCCGCACATCAGCCGGATGGTACCAACTCCACCGACAGCGCAGCCGCGCGAGGCCGCGAGGCCCTGCGACAGGGGGGCAGCCGATTCGAATGGCTGCACCGGGCCCTTGATGGCTCGGAGATCTGGACCGACGTCACCCTGAGCCGGATGGAGACGGATGGACGAGCCACACTCCTTGCAGCAATCCGTGACATCACCGATCGCAAACAGGCCGAACGGATCACGGCCATCAGGCTCGACCTGATCGAATTTGCCGCCCGGCATTCCCTGGACGAACTGCTGACCCGATCACTGGACGCCATTGGCGAGATGGTCAACAGCCCCATCGGCTTCTACCACTTCGTCGAAGCCGACCAAAAAACCCTCAGCTTGCAGCAGTGGTCGACCGCAACCCTGGAGCGGTTCTGCAAAACCGAATCGAAGGGCGCGCATTACAGCATCGATCAGGCCGGAGTCTGGGTCGACTGCGTCCATGCCCGCAAACCGGTGGTCCACAACGACTATCGTTCGCTGCCCGGAAAAAAAGGACTGCCGCCCGGCCATGCCGAAGTCGTGCGCCAACTGGTGGTTCCGGTGCTGCGAGAGGAAAAGATCGTCGCCATTCTCGGGGTTGGCAACAAACCCACCAACTACAGCGAGCAAGATGTCAAGGCCGTGTCCTTCATTGCCGACGTCACCTGGGAAATCGTCGAGCGCAAACGGGCCAAAGAGAAACTGCAGGCCGAAGAGGTCTGCTTGCGAGCTATAACCGGTTCGGCGCAGGATGCGATTATCATGATCACCCCGCAGGGTGCCATCTCTTTCTGGAATCCGGCGGCGGAGCGTATTTTCGGTTACACCGCCGAGGAGGCCATCGGCCAGGACCTACACATCCTCATCGCGCCGCCATGCTACCGGGCTATGTTCGCCGAGGTATTCCCGCTGTTTTGCCAAACCGGTCAAGGCGGGGCAGTTGGCAAGACCGTGGAGCTGCGTGCCGCGTGTAAAGACGGCAGAGAGATTCCGGTGGAACTGTCCCTGTCCGCCCTGCTGCTCACGGGCGGCTGGCATGCGGTAGGGATCATGCGCGACATAACCGCCCGGAAACGCGCAACACAGGAGCTGAACGAAACCAACGCCGCCTTGCTACGACAGACCGAAATTGCCGAGAAAATGGCGGCGCGGGCTGAGATGGCCAGCATTGCCAAAAGCGAATTTCTCGCCAACATGAGCCATGAAATCCGCACCCCGATGAACGGGGTCATCGGCATGACCGGACTCCTTCTCGACACGGAACTCAACACGGAACAGCGGCATTATGCGGAAGTCGTCCGCGCCAGCGGCGAATCGTTGCTCGGCTTGATCAACGACATCCTCGATTTTTCCAAGATCGAGGCCGGCAAACTCGACCTGGAGATGCTTGATTTCGATCTGGCCGGGCTGCTCGAGGATTTTGCCGATACCCTGGCGGCGCGGGCCCATGAAAAAGGCCTGGAGCTGCTCTGCGACATCGACCCCGCCACGCCCACATTTCTCAAAGGCGATCCTGGCCGATTGCGGCAGTTGCTGGCCAACCTGGCCGGCAACGCGATCAAATTCACCGACACCGGTGAGGTCGTGGTCCATGTTACTGTGGCCTCCGAAACCGCGACCAGCGCCATCCTTGAATTTACGATCCGCGATACCGGCATCGGCATTCCCGCCGACAAAATTGGCCTACTGTTTGACAAATTCAGCCAGGTGGATGCGTCCACCACCCGCCGCTACGGTGGCACCGGTTTGGGGCTGGCCATCTGCAAGCAGCTGGTCAGGTTGATGGATGGTGGCATCGACGTTGTCAGCGAGCCCGGAAAAGGTTCGGTGTTTCGCTTCACAGTCCAGCTGGGCAAGCAGACCGAAGCCCATAGGAAAGCGCCGATGCGCGCCGATCTGCGCGGCATGCGCGTCCTGGTGGTGGATGACAACGCCACCAACCGAGAAATTCTCCTCACCCGTCTCGGATCGTGGGCAATGCGCCCGGCCGAGGCCCCGGATGCTCTGGCGGCGCTTACCGCACTCCGGCGTGCCGTGGACGACAACGACCCCTTTGCCGTCGCCGTGATCGACATGCAGATGCCGGACATGGACGGGGAAACCCTGGGCAGGATCATCCATGCGGACACCCGCCTGGCCGACACCCGCATGGTGATGCTGACCTCGCTGGGCTCCCGGGGCGATGCACGGCGTTTTGCCGAAATCGGGTTTTCGGGCTACCTGACCAAGCCGGTCCGGTTGCAGGAGCTCAAAGGCGTGCTCGCCCTGGCATGCTCCTCACCCACTGAAAACGTGCCGACACCGCAACCCATTGTCACCCGGCACACGATCCGCGAGAACCTGAACCTGTTTGCGACCAGCAGGGCGCGCATCCTTCTGGTTGAAGACAATCGCACCAACCAGCAGGTCGCCCTGGGCATCCTCAAAAAACTCGGCCTCAAGGCCGATAGCGTTGCCAATGGCGAGGAAGCGGTCAAGGCCGTCGCCCTGATTCCCTACGATTTGGTGCTCATGGATGTGCAAATGCCGGTGATGGACGGGATCGAGGCAACCCGGCAAATTCGCCAGCAGCAATCGGCACATCAAACTCCGGCCGTGCCTATCATCGCCATGACCGCCCATGCCATGCGCGGCGACAAGGAAAAGTGCCTGGACGCGGGAATGAACGACTACCTGAGCAAACCAGTGGTGGCGCATGTATTGATCGAAATGCTGATGCAATGGCTGCCCCGGGATACATACTCTTCCGGCGGCACGGAGGAGCGAATGCCCAGTCCCGCAGAGAAGGCGACAGCAGGTGATGCGCCGCCCGTGTGGGACAAGGATGCGATGATAGCCCGGCTGATGGACGACGAAGACCTGGCGCGGACCATCGCCGCCGGCTTCCTTGAGGATATTCCCCGGCAGATCGAAGCATTAAGCAGCGCGCTGCAAAGCGGAAACACCATGGCCAGTGAGCGTCTGGCGCACACCATTAAAGGAGCTGCAGCCAATATCGGCGGCGAGGTCCTGCGGGCTGCTGCGGCCGCCATGGAACACGCGGCGGCAACCGGCGACCTGAATGAGGCCTCGGCAGGCCTGCCCCGGATGGAGGCGGCCTTTGCCCGGCTCGCCGGGGTCATGGCGCCCTTCTGCCATGAAGATGAATAAATGAATGTGATCGACTAACTATTCGGTACGAATGATTGCGGGGCTATTTATCAAAGAGCTACCCACAGATTCTGAGGACGAGGACATTTTTGTAATGATAGGCATAGTAAACGATAAAATGATGATTGATAACTGTATCGCTGATATTTCGGTGCTGGAGTTCATACCAACTAAGAGTGCTGATCTCTATTCTTCCGCCATGGAACGTATGATTGACGATGTTAACCGTGATCTTGGCGAACGTCCCGACATTCAGCTGCTGATCGGTCATAATCCTTTGCAGATGATGGAGATGAACCACCAGCACCATGCTCAATTTATGCTGACGGTGTTCAGGCTTAAATCGTACGATCTGCTGGCTCGCACGGTTCCCTGGGTATATCGCGCCTATCATTCGCGCGGATTTTCCTATGATTACTTCCCGGTCGAGCTACAGAGCTGGAAAAAGACGATCAACGATACCATTTCTGGTGATGATGCCCAGCAGATAATTGCAGTTTACGACTGGATGATCAGTCACCATGAGACCATGATTAAACTTTCCGTCAGCGGAGATACTCTCGGCTTTTCACTACCGGTTGAGACCGATGAAATGCAGCAGATTTTTACCGCACTCCTGCTGCATGGAGATCACCGGGGCTGCCTCAAGCTGGTTGAACAATCCATCAGGACTGAAGAAGATTTGCGCCATTTTTACGAACATATTGCCAAATATGCTCTTTACACTGTTGGTATGCTTTGGGAACGTAACGAGGTGACTGTTGCGGATGAACATCTGGCCACCGCTATAATCGGTCGGATTTCATCGTATCTCTACAGTCGTTTCGTCGGAACACCGCAGACGAAAGGCGAGGCAATTGTCAGCGCTGTACCAAACGAATATCATGAAGTCGGTGCCAGAATGGTAGCCGACATTTTGGAGATAGACGGTTGGGATGTGACCTATCTGGGAGCAAATATTCCTCTGGAGGAACTCGTTAAACTACTCAAACAGAAACAGCCTTTCATGTTGGCGCTTTCAGTGGCAACAGCTTTCAACCTAGAAAAGGCGCGGCTGGTTATTGCAACGATAAAAAATGACCCGGATCTCGCTGGCATGCGGATACTAGTCGGCGGCTTGGCCTTCAACAGTGCTCCTCGTCTGTGGCGGGAGTTTGGCGCAGATGGGTATGCTGCCAATTTAACAGATGTTACTGCGCGATGCGACGCATGGTGGCAGAGCGGGTTGGAAACGAGATGATACCTGAATTACATGCAGCCAATGAGCAATTGGCCAATTTTCTTGATGACGAAAGTACCGTGCCGATTGTGCAGGTTGATGGACAACAACGGATAACGGCCTGTAATAATGGTTTTTTGAGGCTCTTCACTCTTTCACGAAAACCGCTTGGCGCCCAACTCGCCGATTTTCTGATTGCCGATGTTGATGATATAATTCTTGAACCAGGAAGCCAGCAATTTATTTGCAATCCTTTGACTGGCGCACATGGCGTGCTGGTGGCTTTTCGGCTTCCGCTCAACGGAGGCATGTTGCTCTGGTGTGAGCGTCCGCTGCACACCAACAATCGGGTGGTGGAGCAAATGACGCTCCTGAATAATGAATTCATTGCAATGCAGCGCGAACTGACAAAGAAAAATCATCGCCTCAATCAGATCCAAAATGAATTGACGGAAAAAGTAGCCCAGCTTGAATCAATGCTCTCGTATGTCAAGCGATTGGAAGGAATTCTCCCCGTCTGTGTATATTGCAAGAATATCAGAAATGATACCGACACGGAACCGGGCAAAGGAAAATGGTTGCGGATGGAAGAATTTCTCCTCCACAAAAGTGGAACCGCCGTCTCACATGGTTGCTGCCCTCAATGCTTTGAAAAACATAAAGATGATTGATACAACTGGAGTTTGGAGTTTCACCGCCGAACGAACTATTTTTATGACCATATTATATCCAACATTCCACCCGGCTGGAGTATGTGCCCGGCAGCTCTCTCCGGCTGGCTTGTCATCCACCCAAAGAGGCACGCCATGCGTATCCTGATCGCCGAAGATGATTTCACCTCCCGCGCCATGCTCGCCGCTGTGCTGCGCAAAGGCGGCCACGAGATCGTGGAAGCGAACAACGGCGCCGAGGCCTGGCAGGTACTGCAGCTCCCCGATGCTCCGACAATGGTGATCATTGACTGGATGATGCCGGAAATGGACGGCCTGGAGCTGGTTCGCCGTGTCCGCAGTCTGCCCACCGACCAGCCGCCCTACCTGATCATGCTCACCTCCAAGGGGGAAAAGGCCGACATCATCGCCGGGCTTGATGCCGGGGCCAACGATTATCTCGGCAAGCCCTTCGACGCCGGGGAACTCCGAGCCCGAGTCAATGTGGGTTTCCGCATGGTTGAAATGCAAGCGGCGCTGATTGAAAGCCGCGAGGCCCTGGCCTACCAGGCCGCCCACGACCCGCTGACCGGTATGTTCAACCGCCGCGCCATCCTCGATCATCTCCACAAACAACTGGCCCATGCCCGCCGTCATGGCCAGGCACTGGCCGTAGGCATCTGCGACATCGATCATTTCAAACAGGTCAACGACACCCATGGCCATCAAACCGGCGACGACATCCTCTGCGGACTGGCGGCACGCCTCAAGGAAAGCCTCCGGGAGGACGACTCCGTCGGCCGCATGGGCGGCGAGGAATTTCTCATCGTCTCCACCATGCAGACGGGGACCGATGACCTAACCCTGTTTGCCAAAATCCGCTCCCGGATTGCCGAAACCGCCCTGGCCACCCGATCCGGCGACCTCCATGTCACCCTCAGTATCGGCGTGGCCAGTGCTGTTGCCGGCAGCACCGTGGATTCCCTGCTTGAACGCAGCGATCTTGCTCTGTATCAAGCAAAAAACGAAGGCCGCAACCGGGTGGTTTTTGCTCCAGCACTCCCATCAGCCGCAAGCAGCGGCGACGAGCAGGCCCCGGCATGAGCACCCGCACCATCGCCGCGCCTCTTCAACCAATGGGCGATCCTGGAAACAGTTGCCCCTGCCGACGACGCTGGATACGCCCAGGCCAGGAGAGCGTGCGACCCAGGCTTGTGTCAACCAAATCTTGGCCCTCCCCACAGGGTGTTTCGTTCGTCCTTCGTTCACCCTCTTCCCGAAGGCTGCCGCCATGGGGAGATTCCGCCAAAACCATTGCGGTGCAAGGCATTATGCAAGGTTCTCCTTGTTGCCATGGCCCTCTCCGTGGTACACAAAAAACTCAAGACCCGTAGGAACGGGTTCCGGCTGGCCATCCCCTTTCAAGGCCGCGAGCCGCTCCATCCACCCGGCTATTTCGATACCTCAGCACCAGAGAGAGACCATGCGGGAAAATAACACCCCCCTCGCCACTTCGGACCTGCAGCTCCAATGCATTCTGGACGCCTCGCCTGTGGGCATGCTGATTTTTAACCACCGGGAAGAGATCATCGCCGCTAATCCGCCCGCCGAGCGCATATTCAGTCTGGCTCCCCAGGCTGTTCCACCCCAAAAATGCGGTGAATTCATCCGCTGCGCCAACCGGCTGCGAACCCCCAGAGGCTGCGGCCACTCAGACGCCTGCCCCGCCTGCCCCCTCTTCCAGAGCCTGCGGGCTACCCTCGCCGGCACAGCCACGAGTGCCGACCAGGAAGGGGAGACCCTTCTTGACCGCGAACCGGGCTGCGAGGCGCTGTGGATCCGATACACAGTCAGCCCCCTGAACGTCAACGGCCAGCGGGGCGCACTGCTCACCGTCGACGACATCACCACTCTGCGGCGCACGGAACAGCGCTACCAGATGCTCTTCCGGGAAATGCTCAACGCCTTTGCCCTGCACGAGATCCTCTGCGATGCGCAGGGGACTCCGGTCAACTACCGTTTCCTCGCCGTCAACAGCGCCTTCGAACGGATGACCGGCCTGAGCCCATCCCAGGTGGTCGGCTGTACCGTCCTCAGCGTCCTGCCCGGGACCGAACCCCACCTGATCGCCACCTACGGCCAGGTAGCCCTCACCGGTCAGCCAACGCACTTTGAGCACTATGCCCGCGAACTCGACAAACACTTCTCGGTGCATGCGTTCAGCCCGGCACGAGGCCAGTTCGCCTGCCTATTTGAAGACATCACCGAACGCAAGCAGGCGGAAGACGCCCTGCGCCGCAATGAAGCGAGGCTGCGCAAGCTGGTCAACATTCTCCAGCATCCCGCCGAAAGCAACCGCACTTTTCTCGACCATGCCCTGGAGCAGGCCATCCAGCTGACCGGAAGCACAATCGGCTACCTCTTACGTTACGACGAGCATTGCGGCGAGTTTGTCCCCAGCGCCTGGTCGCAAGGGGCCCTACCCGCCTCCGGCACAGCCAATCTGCACACCTGTTTTCAATTGGGAAAAGCCGGACTCTGGGCTGAGGCGGTCCGGCAACGGCGACCAATACTGATCAACGATTTTCAAGCTGCCAATCCCTGGAAACGGGGGTTCCCCGAGGGTCATGTCCAACTCCAGCGATTCATGACCGTGCCGATTTTCAGGGACGAAGGCATCGTCGGCGTCATTGGTTTGGCCAACAAGGAGGCCGCGTACGAAGAAACAGATGTGCTGCAAATCTCGCTGCTTCTGGAGAGCATCTGGAACGTGACGGAACGCAAATTGATAGAGGAAGATCGGAAACGGTTGCAGACCCAGCTTGCCCATGCCCAGAAAATGGAAGCCATCGGCACCCTGGCGGGCGGGATCGCTCATGATTTCAATAACATCCTCGGGGCGGTCCTCGGTTACGCCGAATTGGCCAGGGACAGTTCGACCCACGACTCG
The DNA here is from genome assembly GCA_038318785.1 of Desulfobulbales bacterium. Classification (GTDB taxonomy): domain Bacteria; phylum Desulfobacterota; class Desulfobulbia; order Desulfobulbales; family Desulfobulbaceae; genus Desulfobulbus. Next base: position 24,789 of record JBBQCO010000037.1, read on the forward strand.
ACAGTGGCCAGAAACCTGGACAAGGTACTTGAAGCCGGCCACCGGGCCGCAGCCCTGGTCAAGCAGATTCTGGCCTTCAGCCGACAGAGCGCCAGCGAACGCGTTCCCCTCGACCCCGCGCTGATTGTCAACGAGATATTCAGACTGCTGCGCCCGAGCCTGCCTGCGACCATTGACATCAGGCAGCACACCGCCCCCACCCGGCCGGTGCTCGCCGACCCCACCCAGATGCATCAGATCTTGATGAACCTGTGCACCAACTCCTTCCATGCCATGGAAGAGACCGGCGGCATACTCGAGATGACACTGGATGAACGCGAACTCGCACCAGCCGACCTCGTGCAGCAGCCGGGGATCGAGCCCGGCGGCTTTATTGTGCTCTCCGTGGCCGATACCGGCCCGGGCATCGCCCCGGCAATCCGGGAACGGATGTTCGACCCCTACTTCACCACCAAGGGGGTCGGCCGGGGGACCGGCATGGGGCTGGCCATCGCCCATGGCATCGTCGCTGAATACGGCGGCTTCATCACCTGCGAGAGCGAACCGGGCCTGGGGGCGACCTTCAGGGTGTTCCTGCCGGTGCTCGACGGAGAAATGACGGCCGAGCCCCATAGCAAGGAAACACTTCCGGCCGGCAGTGGCCACATCCTGTTTGTCGACGACGAGGCGGTGCTCGCGGAAATGGGCCAGATCATGCTCGAGCGGCTCGGCTACGAGGTGACCGTCCGCACCAGCAGCTTCGAGGCCCTAAACGCCTTGCAGAACGAGCCGGGCCGGTTCGACGCGGTAATCACCGACCAGACCATGCCGGGCATGACCGGCATGGATCTTGCCCGGCGAATGCTGCTGATCCGCCCCGACCTGCCGATCATCCTCTGCACCGGCTACAGCAGCCTGGTCAATGAAACCCAGGCCAAGGCCTGCGGCATCATGGGCTTTGCCATGAAACCGCTGACCAAAAAAGAGATGGCCGCATTGCTGCACGAGGTGTTGGGTGCGCACAAGTAAGGCTTGGCCCAGGGCAACCCCGATGGTTGCGCCGCAGACGGCACATGGCCAACAAAGCCACAACAAGGAAAGAGCGAAATGAATCTGCAACAGATCC
>JBBQCO010000038.1:0-25651 GCA_038318785.1 Desulfobulbales bacterium
CAATCCGGTGGAATTAATTTCTCTTGAGGAAATGAGCAGGCGCTATATTGCCCATGTCCTGAAAACTGTCCGGGGTAACCAGTCAGTTGCTGCCCAGATCCTGCAAATCGATCGCAAAACGCTGTATCGAAAACTCCAAAAACTGACAGATTAATACTTCCCCGATTCTTCCCCAGATTTTGCCAGGTCCTCTGTTCTTGTTGTGGGGCATAACGCCCGCGTGAGGCATTATGCCCCGCAGGGTGCCTCCGCCATAACTCACCTAAATATACCTCCAAATATTAAAAACACCATAATATTATACTGTTACATTTGGTGTGGAAAGTGGCACGCCATATGCTTTGAATTGACCAGGAACAAAGACCTGGTAACAGCATAAACAGAGATAACATCATTCTCCGGGATATCGACGGTGAAAATTATAATCGGCATTTTTCAGAATAAAGAGGACGTGACCAAATTCCACAAATATCGGATGCTCGATATCTCTTCGCTTACGGAAGTTGGTCCGTTTTTTTCGAAAAATCAGGCACTTTCCTGGATGAAAGAACTGCACAGCCAAATTGATAACAGTGAGGTCGCCTATATTCCCGACAATGACGATTCTAAGCTGAAATGGTATGGATTTACCTTTGAGGAATGAACGAGATCCTTACATCAATCATGGGAGTTAAAATGTCATTATACTTTTCTGCCAATACGTCTCTTTCTCCGGTTTGTTCCCCTGTAAGACCTGCATCCTGTGCTATCAATGGGCGGTTGATTCCGTACGATGAATTCATCCCCCGCCTGAAGAATTTCTGTCTTTCTCTTGGCTTTAAAAAGACCTTTTCCATTACTCCGGAAAATATGTCAATTCAAAAAAGCCATGATCCTTGCTGGCCGGCTGAAAACCTTCCCGGTTCCGCCGAACAGGATGCGGTTATCATCCTGTCGACTAAGGTGCCCTATGAGCCGAGCTGGGGCGTGTATGGCGGTTTACCCCGTCCGCTCATTCACGAAAGAACTCACTGCCGAATCGAGGGCACAGTATCGCATTTTATAGCCCCCTACCTGCAACAGTATCAATTCGCCCAGAATCATATTTACCTCACCTGTAAAAAGGCCGGCATCTATCACGTCACCCTGCCGGCGGATCTTGTTGGCGAAGGGACCAAAAACGGTGGCAAGAATTTAAAAATCCGTCTGGATAAATTTACCGATCCCGACGAGAACGGCAACTTTGTTCCGGTCATGGCTGCTGACTCTTTTGTTTCCTTCCCGCTTTCCGAACAGTTTTTACTGTATCTCCATGACAACCATTTTTCCTGGAAGAAAGGAAAAGTTCAGCGAATCGGTGTATTGCTGACTGCTGAGCTGTTCGTTTTTCAAGAAATAGCGCAATTTGCCTCCGGTAATGACGATAGTGGCGATGATGCCGGCAGGAGCACCTTTGTCAAGACCCTCCTGCCCGCTATGAATCGCATTGTAACCCATGCAAATCCCCAGCTTCGGGCGGCGCTCATCCATTTGAAAAATGAATTTACCCGCTTAGTCGATGAGATACTCAACACTCAGGGGGAGAGAGATTCCGCAAACCTGTTGTGTATTGCCGGTTTGGATATTGATGTGGCACCTTTTAAAGGCAGAGGCAAACGTTATTTCGTGCCATGGGCCGCGTATTGCCAGAGGGGTGGCGGGCAAGATGACGGAAGCCATAACAGGCTGCAACAGGACGATCTGTTCGTTGCTTTGATGGCCCAGGAAAAACAATGTTATGTATAGGTTGTCTGGTCGGTGGCAGGACGGCGCCTTGACCGGTTTGGGGGCATCAGGCCCGGCGTGAAAGCCCGTCTGAGTGAGGCAAATTGGTGCATACCGATTTGGCAGCGAGGGCGGACAACAAGAAAAATACTATTGAGAACCGATGAATTTTTTTCTACTATCCCTTGCCATTATCGTTGTCGGGGGAGCAATACCTCTTCTGACGTTTCGTCAATTTGTGCTGACCAAATGCATCTATATCAGCGTCACCGCAGTTGGCTGCATCTGCGGTCTGTATGCTATCCTCTCCGCCGCATCTTCACCTGAAAGTCTGGCCTGGTCCTGGGCATGGCAGCATGTATTTACTCTCTCTTTTTCTTTTGACTCGCTCAGTCTATTTTTTCTGCTGCCCATTTTTCTGATCTGTCCGCTGGCTGCCATATATAGTTTTTTCTATTTTGAGCGCGCGGAAAACTCCCTGAAGACGGCGGTAAGCTACTTTTTCACCAATATTCTTATTGTCTCAATGGCTCTGGTGACAGCAGCATCGAATATGCTCGCGTTTGCCCTGGTCTGGGAGCTTATGTCCATTTCTTCCTATTTTCTGGTGATGTATGATTACCAGAAAGAGGAAACCCGAACGGCGGGCTATCTGTATTTTCTCTTTGCCCAGGGTGGTGCTTTGCTTATATTGGCCGCCTTCGGGGTGATTTTCAGCCATAACGGCAGCTTTGACTTCAGTCGGGTTGTCGGCATTCCGGACAGCACCAAGCTGTTGGTGTTTTTTCTGGCCTTTCTTGGGTTCGGTTCCAAGGCGGGGATTTTCCCCCTGCATATCTGGCTGCCCCATGCGCATCCCGCTGCACCCAGTCATATCTCGGCGATCATGTCGGGGGTTATGATCAAAATGGGGATCTATGGGATCCTGAGAATGTATTTCATGCTTGGTGCAACGGACATTCGCATCGGCCAGGCGGTACTTATTCTGGGTATGATTTCAGGGTTGCTCGGGGTGTTATATGCCTTAGGTAAGCGCAACATTAAACGAATGCTTGCCTATTCCAGTGTAGAAAATATCGGGATCATTCTTATGGGAGCCGGATTTGGTATGATCGGCGTCGCCAAAGGAAACAGTTTGATGGCCGGTTTCGGTTTTGCCGGATGCCTTCTCCATGTTCTGAATCATTCTATTTTTAAATCACTGTTGTTTCTCGGCGCGGGAGCTGTCATCAGGAAAACAGGCATTAGCCGTAATGATCTGCTGGGTGGTCTGATGAAGAGGATGCCCATTACCGGAAAAACTTTTCTGGCCGGTTCGCTGTCGATTTCAGGGCTTCCCCCTTTCAGTGGATTTGTCAGTGAATTTTTAATCTATTTTGCCGCTTTTCAGGGCTTGAAATACAACCACATAAACCTGCTGTTGTCTATTATTGCGATCATTTCTCTGGCCGCAATCGGCGGTCTGGCAACCTTTTGTTTCACCAAGGTCGTGGGTATTGTTTTCCTTGGTGAGCCCCGTTCCGAAAAAATCAGCCTGGCAACCGATGGCGGCTGGACCCTGACGGTACCGATTTCTCTGCTGGCGATTGCCTGTCTGGGGATCGGCGTCTTTCCGGCACCTTTTATTGAGCTTGCTTTTAGCGGCCTGGCAGATGTTTCTTTTGTCAGTCAGGTCGATCCTCAACTGGTGCAGACCATTGTGACCAATCTTGGTTTTGCTTCCCGACTCTTTCTGGTCATTATCTTTGCTGTTGTTCTGCTCAGAAAGTCTTTGTACTGGCGTAAGGAAATTACCGCGGGGCCTACCTGGGGGTGTGGTTTTACCAGGCCGACTACCAGAATTCAATATACCGGGGCATCGTTTTCCCGCAGTGTGATTGATTTTTTCCGCCCCTTTGCTCTTTCAAGAGAGTCGGAAGTTCATTTGAAAAAAATCTTTCCTGAACGAACACGATATGCGAGCTGGGTTGAGGATCTTGCCGAAATAGGCATGAGACAAGGTCTGGCTCAGCCTCTTTTATCGTTTCTTGGTAAATTTCGCTGGATTCAGCACGGTAATGTGCAGCTCTATATCGGCTATATCATTGTTGCGATACTGATTTTGTTGCTGATCTTATTTATCTAAAAGAAAGGAACAAGTATGGAATCTCTTCTATCAATCGGCATCGCACTTGTTGCCGCGCCGCTTTTCCCGGGTATTATTTTAAAGGTAAAGGCGCTCTTTGCTGGGAAAAAAGGTCCACCGCTGTTGATTAAGTACTACACCTTGATGAAACTATGCAAAAAAGGATCGGTGTACAGCACAACCACCAGTTTTGTCTTCAAGATGGGACCTGTCGTCTCTCTTGCCGGGGGAATCATGATCCTGCTGTTCTTTCCTCTGGGCGCGATTGCTCCGGTACTGTCTTTTCATGGCGACGTTCTGGTGCTGTTTTATGTATTGGCCACGGGAAGATTCTTTACCATTGCCGCGGCGCTCGATACGGGATCGCCTTTTCAGGGCATGGGGGCCGCCCGCGAGGCATTTTTTGGTACGCTCGCCGAGGCCTCTATTTTTGCAATCCTGATTCTTTTCTACCGGATGACCCACTCGCTCAGTTTCGGTGAGTATTTCACCGGGGCCAATCCGATCAGTCTGACGGGACCTGCCGGTGCTCTTTTACTGTTGGTGATCGTCGCCCTGTTTATAGTGCTGCTTACGGAGAATTCCCGGGTCCCGGTTGACGATCCGGCCACCCATCTGGAACTGACCATGATTCATGAGGTCATGGTCCTTGATCACAGCGGTCCTGATCTTGCGCTTATAGAACTCGGCTCTTTTTATAAACTGTTTTTTTATTCCGCCTTTCTTGCCATGATTGTCTGTCCGCTGAATCCTTCCGGTGGTCTGCTGAATCTGCCCGTTTTTTATACCATTGTGGTGCTGGTGTATATGACAATTGGGTTGGTAGAGTCGGTTATGGCCAGGTTTAAAATGAATCTGGTGCCCAAGTTTGTCTTGACTTCCAGTATCCTGGTGGTCTTTGCGGCAATTCTTACTATGGGATTTATCAAATGAAGAATATGAATGACATCCTTCTTGTCGTTATCCTGCTTTCCGTGCTTTTGTCGCTGGCATCGAACAGTCTCGGTACCCTGGTGAAGATTATGGCGGTGCAGGGGATTATGGTTTCCCTGCTTCCATTGCTGCTCGAGCATCACAGCAGCATGGGCAGCGGAGGGCTGATTTTTTTTCAGGTCATGATCCTGATCAAAGGCGTTCTTATCCCGGGCCTGCTCTATATCGCACTCAAACGTATTTCCATCCGCAGAGAGATTGAGCCGATTGTCGGCTACCACGCCTCCTTGTTTGCTGGCCTGATCATCATCTTATTATCGGTGTTCATCACCGACAAATTGCATCTGTCTATGCCCTCTGGGCACGAGTTGTTGCTGATGACCGCCATTACCACCATGTCGGCCGGTTTCTTTCTGATGATGAGCCGAAGGAAGGCCATTACTCAGGTAATCGGCTACCTGATGCTGGAAAACGGTATCTATCTGATTGGCACGGCTTTGACCAAGCATTCCCATACCGTTTATGTGGTTGAATTCGGGGTACTGCTCGATCTTCTCGTCGGGGTCATGGTCATGGGGATTATTCTGCACAACATCAATCATGCTTTCGACGATATAGATACCGACCTTCTCAATCGATTAAAGGACTGACGAATGTTAGAACTCATTTTTTTGCTGCCGATGCTGACCGGTCTTGTGACATTAGTCATACCCGTATATCTTGGTCGGGGAGTGCTGATTGTCGCGGCGATACTCCACCTGCAACTGACCGTCATGGCCTGGCTGGGCATGCTGCCGGTATATGCAGAGAGATTTTTTGCGCAGACACCTGAAGGGATGCTGGTACTTCTGGTAACCTCGTTTATCTTTTTCTGTATCTCCATTTACTCTATAAGCTACATGCAGGAGACCGAGATGAGTAACGAGCAGGTCTTTCCAGGCTGCATGCTGCTGTTTCTCGGTACCATGAGCATGGTTACCCTGGCCGACCATCCTATTGTCCTGTGGATAGCCATCGAAGCGACAACGCTGGTCAGTGCACCGCTTATATTTATGCACCGATCGAAAGAGGCACTTGAAGCGACCTGGAAATATGTCCTGGTCTGCTCTGTCGGGATTGCTCTGGCTTTGCTCGGCTGCTTCTTTATTACTTTGTCGATTGATATTGCCGAAGTTGATATATCTCTGCGTTTTACCTCTTTAAACCAGGTGGCAATGCAGCTGGATCCTATGTGGCTGAAGGTGGGATTCATCTTCGTGGTGATAGGTTTTGGTACCAAAATGGGACTTGCTCCCATGCATACCTGGCTGCCCGATGCCCACAGTCAGGCACCAAGTCCGGCCTCCGCCTTGTTGTCCGGGGCCCTGCTCAACTGTGCTTTTCTCGGGGTCTATAAAGTGCACACGCTTATGTATCTGGCCGGCCTTGGAGAGTTTTCCGGCAACATCCTTATTGGTTTTGGTCTGCTGTCGATGTTTGTCGCCGGGATCTTTATATTAAAGCAACCAGACTATAAGAGGATGCTGGCCTATTCGAGCATCGAGAATATGGGGATTATCGCCTTTGGTGTGGGAGTAGGCGGTTTTGCGCTCTATGGAGCGATATTGCATATGATCCATCATTCTCTCATTAAATCTTCGCTTTTTCTCTCTGCCGGCAATATTTTGCTCGGGTTTAATACCAAGGTTGTTGATCGTATCGGAGGATTGATTAAATTTTTCCCGAAGACGTTTCTGTCTTTTTTTGCCGGTTTTGTAGGGATCTCCGGATTACCGCCTTTTGGCATCTTTCTCAGTGAGTTGTTTATTCTGATCGGTGCCTTTCAAACCGGGCATTGGCTTGGTGCTATACTTTTTATGTTCAGTCTGCTGCTGGTGCTGGCCGGAGCGGCGCAGATAGTCACCGATATGTCTTTTCGCACAGAGGAGCAGCAGACGTTTGGCCGGGAGAAGTTGCTGCGCGTCGTCCCACCTTATATATTGTTATCTGCCTCCGTTGTCCTCTGCGTCTGGATGCCTGGTGCGATGTTCAATACCATTATTAATACTATCAAAATAGTTGGAGGCGTAATTCATGGGTAACCTCCTGCAGATAGAAAACGGCGAATCGGTTAAACGTTCCGATATACCGCTCGTTCCCTTTGATCGTTTTGCGAAATTACTTAGTGATTTTGTCAGAAAAGATGGCTTTATCGTGCAGTTTTTTGCTTTTGTTGAAGGTGACGGCAACCGGCTGCTGGCCGTTGTGCGAAACAGCCATCTCTATGTTGTCTCTACTGAAGTAGGGGAGGATTTTCCCTCGTTTACCGCGTCATGCAGCGAGAAATTTCATATGTTTGAGCGGGAAATTGCCGAACAGTTTGGCATTACCCCGGTCAATCATCCCTGGCTGAAAATGGTTCGTTATCATGCCAATTATCGTGGAGTTCCTGATGTTTTCGGCAATGACTATGCGGAAGACATTCCGGGAAAGTACCCTTATTTTCAGGTTGAGGGAGAGGCCGTCCATGAGGTTGGGGTTGGTCCGGTTCATGCCGGGATCATTGAACCCGGCCATTTTCGTTTTCAAGCAATGGGAGAGGCTATACTCAGTCTTGAAGAGCATCTCGGCTATGTCCATAAAGGGATCGAAAAATGCGCCGAAGGCCGCGATATCGCTGGCCTAGTCCGCCTCGCCGCCCGAGTCTCGGGAGACAGCACCGTCGCCCATGCCTGGGCGGCCTGCCAAGCCTGTGAACACGCTATCGGCCTTACCGTGCCCCGGCGAGCTGTGGCGATTCGGGCCATTTTAGCGGAAAGGGAGCGGGTAGCCAATCATCTCGGGGACATGGGAGCCTGCTGCAACGATGTCGGCTTTGCCTTTGCCCACGTCCATTTCAGCCGTCTCCGCGAACTCTGGCAACGGCAGAACGCCGCGATCTTTGGCCATCGCCTGTTAATGGATGTCGTGATACCCGGCGGGGTGACGCGTGACCTCGGACCTGAGCAGATCAACCTCCTGCAGCAGGACAACGAGCAGTTGCGCCATGAATTGGATGACTTACTCCCCTTGCTCTACGAATACCCTTCCTTGCAAGATCGGTTGCGCACGACCGGTATTTTATCCCTCGACAAGGCTCGAACCCTAGGCGCGCTTGGTTTTGTCGCCCGAGCCAGCGGCGAGTGCTGGGATCTGCGCCGGGATGCGCCCTATGCACCCTATGAAAACGTGACGGTCGCCGTCCCCTTCTCGTCCGGAGGAGCCTCCTCCAACCGGGTGCATGTTCGCGGCGGCGAGATCCTTGTTTCCCTTGACCTGTTGGATACTTTTTTAGCACATCTACCGGCAGGGGAAATCGGCAGTGCTGTGCCGCCCATACCGGCACCCTGCTGCGGAGTGGGATGCATTGAAGGCTGGCGGGGGGAGATTATTGCCTATGTTCGCCTGGAAGCAGGCGGCATTGTTTCCAGATATTTCCCCCGCGATCCCAGCTGGCTCAATTGGCCGGCGCTTGAGGTCCTGATTCTGGGTGAAATCGTGCCTGATTTTCCCCTCTGCAACAAATCAGTCAACGGCTCCTATTCCGGACATGATCTGTAGAAAACACCCATGAAAAACGTAGTCATCTTTTGGTCGCAATACCTACAGGCCACACCAATAGAATACGGCCAAGGGTGCAGCGTACAGGGTGTGGCTCTTCTCTTTCGCCTCTTCAACACGTTTGATCTTCAGGTACATTGCAATGTTCAGCGTTCTTGCTAAAAGCTTTAAAACCGGCTGTTTGACGGAAAAAATTCCTGACCGCGACACAACGACGGTTCAACTCGGCACAGCGTGCCAACAAGAGATTGCTCGTATCTTTGGCAAAAGCCTGGCAATCCGCATGGTCGATGCGGGCTCCTGCAACGGCTGTGAGTTGGAAATGCATGCGGTGAACAACAGTTTTTACGATATAGAACGGTTTGGCATCCATTTTGTCGCCTCGCCGCGTCACGCGGATCTTCTGCTGGTAACGGGTCCGGTCTCGCGGCATATGCAAGCTGCTCTTCAACGCACCCACGATGCCATGCCTGACCCCAAGATCGTTATCGCCATGGGTGATTGTGCTGCGGATGGGGGAGAGTTTGGTGTTTCGTATGCCAGCTGCGGTGCGGTTGCCAACGTGATTCCCGTGGATGCCGTCATTCGCGGCTGTCCCCCAACTCCACTCCAACTGCTTCTCGGTATTCTCGAAGTTCTCCAGCGATATTAACCCTGGAGAACCTTGAAAACCGGGGAAGAGGGCGTGTTCGCTCTCCATCAGGGGTTGGCCTGTTCCTTGGTGGGCAAACCCGCCCTGCTGGCCTTCTTCAAAAAAAAAGCCTCTGCGCCACGCCCTTGCCCACACAAAAAAATCACTCTGTTCCCGTGGTGCTGCAGGTCCAGCCAGCAGCAAGTCACCCGTTGCGACCACCCTTGGTCAAGGGATTGCAAACAATTTTCTCTTTTGGGGAAAAAGCCTTTCTCCTTTGCTAAGGTTGCGATACCCTGATAGAGATATTGAGTGTCCAAAAATATCACTCCCCGGACACAGCCTTCTGTTTGACCATTTTTTCGAAGCGAAAAAAAACAGAATAATGGATATTTACATCGCCAGGCAACCCATCTTGGACCGACAGAAGCGCCTCTTTGCCTATGAGGTGCTCTACCGGTCCAGTATGGACAATTTCTTCCCCGCGGATATGGGGAGCGACGAGGCCACCCATACCATCCTGGCCCATGTCCTCTTCAATATCGGCCTGGACACCATTACCGGCAACCAAAAAGCCCTGATCAACTTCCCCCAGAACCACCTCCTCCAGAGAACGCCCACCCAACTGCCGCAGAAGCGCTGCATCATTGAAATTCTTGAGTCGACCCTGCCTTCCCCGGAAATTTTTTCCGCCTGCCGGGAACTGAAGGATCTGGGCTATACGCTGGCCCTGGACGATTTCGATTTCAACGAACAGTCCGAGCAGTTGATCCCCTGGGTCCATATCGTCAAGGTCGATTTTCAGGCGATCGATCGGGACAAATTGGCGGACAACATGGCCCGGATGCAGCACTATTCCGGGATCGCATGGCTTGCCGAAAAGATAGAAAATCACGAGGAGTTCCAACAGGCCCTCGGCCTCGGGTTCGAGTATTTCCAGGGCTTTTTCTTCAATAAGCCGGAAATGCTCAAGAACAAAACGATTGACTCCTCGCACATCGTTCTGCTCAATCTGTTGGCCGAAGTCTGCCGTCCGGAAATTGACCTGAAAAAAATCGAAACCCTGATCGCGCCGGACGTCTCGCTTACATACAAACTCTTGCGCTACATCAACTCGGTGTTCTATTCGCTGGTCCGCAAAGTGACCTCGGTTCGGCACGCCCTGACCTATCTGGGCGAATACGGGGCCCGGCAGTTTGTCTCCCTGGCCGCCACCTCCGAAATGTCCAAAGGCAAACCCTCGGAACTAATGCGCCTGTCCATGGTTCGGGCGCAACTGTGTCAGCTTCTGGGTGAATCCGGCAACAACGCGATTGAGGCTTCCCAACTCTTTCTTCTTGGCCTGTTTTCCCTGCTGGACGCCATGCTCGACATCCCCATGGCCGAACTCACCGAAAAAATGCCCCTCACCGATGAACTCAAAAATGCCCTCAACGAGCGCAAAGGTCCCCTTGCACCCTACATCCAGGCGGTGATCGCCTATGAAAGAGGTGAGTTTCAAGCCTGCGCCGAGCATCTCAAGGTGCTGGGCATTGCCCCGGAAGCCATGATCAACGGCTATTTCAAGGCCTTGGCCTGGGCGGACCTCTTCGACCCCACTCTGTCGTAAAGGTTTTGCCGGAGAAGTGTTGGCCGCAAACGCTCCCCGCCTACCTCCTCCCAAGAACCAGCCAGACCATGGCATCGTAAGGCACTTTTCCCGAAAACTTCGTCCCGGCATGCATAGGCACATCGCCACGACGGCCGATCAGCACCTTCTCCACCGCCACCGCCACTACCCGATAACCGCTCTCGCCGAAGGTTTCGTTGAACTGATCGGTCACTCCCTCTTTCGAAAGCCTTTCCTTGACATACGCATTGATATTCAGGGATAGGGGCCGCCCCTTTTCTTTATCCCAACGGGGATCGCGGGAGGCTGAGAGCGCAAGCTGTTCCGACAGCCACGGATACGCCACCAATCGGCCGAGAAAGAGCGAAGCATAGACCCCTTCTAATTTTGGTGGATTTTTTTTTGCGAAGACCGCCTTGAGGATCCTCTGCATGGTGGTTTGAGTAAAGTGACACTTGGGGGATTCGGGGAGGAGACGGAGGCGCAAGGTCTGTGATTGATCGTCCGCTTCAACCCGCAGCGAACAGTTCCCCTCGGTCACGGCCAGGATCAACCGTTCCTGATAGGCCTGGGCAGCGGCAGACCACAGCAGCACCAGCGCCCATGTGCAGCAAAAAAAAGCAAGACGGCTGCCGGCGGTCAGATCACCTCGGGATGTGGGGCGACGGATTCTCTCGGACACAGACTTCATCCCTGTTGAGCGGCTGGAGCGAGCCGTCACGGGGCGTCAATGAACCGCTGGGTGCTGTAATCCTTGACCGGCAGGGGCTTGACTACCTTGTCCTCACCCGGCAGCTTTTCAATATACCGCAAAAAAGCTTCGGCATAATCAAGACCAACATCGATGCGCCGCTCGCCGGTGATATTTTTTAAGGCGGTGAAGGAGTCATTGCCGTCGGCAAGGAAAGAAAGAGTGGCCACCTTGTAGGTTTTGCTCAGGTCAAAGGGTTGGTAAGCGCCGCTTGTCGTCCTGATTTCCAGATGGGAAAGGCGCGAGCCTTTGGGTTTATTGAGATCCAGCCACCACCGCAGCCCGCCGGCATAGGGGTAGCATCCGGTGTTGAGTGTCGGTCCGACCACGCCTTCAACTGCATCCTCCAGGGCCGCCTTGATTTCCGCTCCGGTCGCATTGAGCTGTACCAGGGTATTTTTAAACGGCAGAACCGTATACACATCTTTCACCGTGATGGTGCCCGCCGCGAGATCGACCCGGACACCACCACCATTCTGAAGAGAGAGGTCGGCACCGAAGAAGGCCTTGCCCTGCTGGAGAAAGGCCTCAGCCACGATCTGCTGGATATCGCCGCCATGTCCGTTAACCCGTTCATTGCTGTTGCAGACATCTCCCAAGGAAGAACGCGAGGTGTCGCGCTTGCTGCCCGGTACCCGGCGCAGGCAAAGGTTGTCCGAAGAGGTGGCGACGACGGTGGCTCCCATGGCCTCCTTTTGCTTTTTGTAAGGCGCTAGCAAGGCTGCGGCCTGGGGATCCGGAGCGGTGATCCGCAGCACCTGACCGGCGGCGATGTCGGCATGCACGTTGGCGATCTCCTCCGGACGTAACGCCGATTTGTCGTCCCGGCGAAAATCATCGCCAATCAGCACCCAAGGGGTACCGGCGCAGGCGCTGACCTCACCGTGGGCATCGAATGTAACCCGCGTCTCACCGACCACGTAGCCGTATTGCCAGGCCTGGACAATGCAGACTGGTTTGCCGTCCTTATCGGTGCTTCGGGTCGGGTAGGGTCCTTCGGGCGAGATGCCGTAGTTTTTCAAAATTTCAGGACCGAGCAGGGAATGGGAATCGCCGCCCACCACCACATCGACGCCGCTGAGTTTTTTCACCAGGGCCTGGTCTGCCGGGTAGCCGATGTGGGTGGAGAGGATGATCTTGTTGATGCCCTGGCCCTGGAGGCGATCGATCTCCGCCTGCGCCGCCGTGGCCTCGTCAATAAAGATGGTGTCACTGTTGGGCCGGGAGGAATTCTTAGCTTTGCCGGCAACGGTCAGACCTATTATCCCTATTTTTTGACCGCCGCGCTCCAAGACCACCGACGGCAGCACAGTCTCCGGAGCCACGGTGGCGTACAGGGGTGAACTGGGACCAAAACGGACATTGGCGCTCAACAGCGGTGTCTGGCAGGTACCCGCGTGCAGAAAGCCCATGAATTTCTTGACGCCGGCGTCGGTGTTGTCGAATTCATGGTTACCCAGGGTGAAGGTGTCGAAACAGACCGTATTCATGAGCTCGGCATCGGCCTTGCCCTCGTTGAGGGTATAATAGAGATCGCCGGTGCTGGCATCGCCGCTGTGGATTTTAATCACATTGTCGGCCTCTTTTTCCATGGCCTTGATAGCTCCGGTCACCCGGGGAAAACCGCCCCGCTCCACCGTGACCGGTTCGCGTTTGCCGCCGCCGGTGGCCAACTGCAGGGTGATGTTCTCCGCATCGAGGTGTGAATGGTGGTCATTAATGTGCAGCAGGGTCAGATGGATCGGTTGCGAGGTGGTAGTTGCGTTTTCAGCAGTCTGCTGATGCTTTGTGCCGCCGCAGCCGGCAAGGGTCAAGGTCAGGACGAGGGCAACTGCCTTTGTGGTCACGCACATGGTCACTCCCTGGAAATTCGGAAAAGGTCAAGATATTGGTCTTGTTTCAAATACAGGTAGTATATACCTGAATCCAGGCAAAGCCCTACCGGATTTTAGCGGAGGGGACCGATAAAACCTGCTTGAATTTTACCGGCCCATCGGGTAGCCTTGGCTAATTTTTTTTAACCTTGCCCTCTACTTACAGGAACTTTCGTGGCAGACACCCTCCAGCAGACTAAAAAATCCGTTATCCGGGAGAACATCGAGGCGATCATCGTCGCTGTTCTCCTTGCCCTAGTCATCCGCACCTTCATCATCCAGGCCTTCAAGATCCCCTCCGGCTCGATGCTGCCGACCCTGCAGATCGGCGACCACATTCTGGTGAGCAAGTTCATCTATGGCGTGAAAATGCCGTTCACCGGGGCGACCCTGATTCCCATCAGCGATCCCAAACCCAACGACATCGTCGTCTTTCAGTATCCCAAAAACCCGGACCAGGATTACATCAAACGGGTGATTGCGGTCGCAGGCGATATCGTTGAGATCCGCGACAAGAAAATCTCCATCAACGGCAAGCCCTTCGAGGACCTGCACGGGGTGTTCAGTGATCCGATGATCCACCCGGCCAGCATCGATTCCCGCGACAATTTTGGCCCGGTGACGGTGCCGGCGGGTAAGTTCTTCGCCATGGGGGACAACCGGGACAATTCCAGCGATGGTCGTTTCTGGGGCTTTGTCGACCTCAAGGCGGTCCGGGGCAAGGCCTGGATCATTTACTGGTCCTGGGATGTGCATCAATCTTTTTTCTCCCTGGACCTGTATCGTTCCATCCGCTGGGGTCGGCTTGGCGATCTCGTTCATTGATCACCGGAGGCAGCATGGCAACCGGCTACTTTTTCGCGCACCGCCACATTTTGGGCATGGAACAGCTCTCCAGCGAGGATATCACCCATATCCTCAGCACCGCCGACTCATTTAAGGAGATCTCGGCCCGGCCCATCAAGAAGGTGCCGACCCTGCGCGGCCACACCATCATCAACCTTTTTTTTGAGCCCTCGACCCGCACCCGCCTCTCCTTTGAAGTCGCCGCCAAACGAATGAGCGCCGACACCTTCAACATCAGCGCCTCAACCAGCAGCACCACCAAGGGCGAGACCCTGATCGACACCGCCCGCAACATCTCAGCCATGCATCCGGATATCATCATCATCCGCCACGCCTGCTCCGGCGCACCGCTCTTGTTGAGCCAGCATGTCCAGGCCGCAGTGATCAATGCCGGTGACGGCGCCCACGAACATCCCTCCCAAGGCCTGCTCGACCTGATGACGGTCAAGGAGCACCGGGGAAGCTTAAGCGGCCTCAAAATCGCCATCATTGGCGACATCGCCCACAGCCGGGTCGCCCATTCCGATATCGTCGGCTTCACCCGCATGGGCTCCGAGGTGTACGTCTATGGCCCCGCCACCTTGATTCCCAAGGGCATCGAACAACTGGGCGCCAAGGTCTGCACTTCTCTGGCGGAGGCCGTCAGTGACGCCGACGTGGTCATGACCCTGCGCATCCAGCGCGAACGGCAAAACGATCCGCTGCTGCCCTCCTTGCGCGAGTATGCCCGTCAATTCGGGATTTCGCGTTCGGTACTGACGCTGGCCAAACCCGACGCCCTGGTGATGCATCCCGGCCCGGTCAACCGGGGCGTGGAGCTCAATCCCGATGTCGCCGACGGCCCCCAGTCCGTTATCCTCGACCAGGTGACCAACGGGGTGGCGGTTCGCATGGCCCTGCTGTATCTGGTCATGGGGAACGCATGACGGATACATCGCCCTGCCGGCGCCTTACTCTTTCCCGTTTTTTCGAGGCTCGCTGCCGATGAACACGACCTGGCGCATTAGAAACGGCCGGATTATCGATCCGGCCAACAAGATTGATGCCATCGCCGACCTGCTGGTGATTGACGGCCGCATCGCCGTGCCGGGCCAGCCCATCCCCGCAGACGTCCAGGAAATCGACGCCGCAGGCTGCTGGGTGGTTCCGGGTCTGATCGATATGCATGTACATCTGCGTGAACCGGGCGAGGAGTACAAGGAAGATATTCTCTCGGGAGCACGGGCCGCGGCCAGCGGCGGGTTCACCGGCGTGGCCTGCATGCCCAACACCAAACCGGTCAACGATTGCGCCGCCGTGACCGCCTTGATCCTTGCGCGGGCGGCTGAAGCTGCCGTCCGGGTCTATCCGGTAGGGGCGATCAGCCAAGGGAGCGAGGGCCATCAGTTGGCCGAATTCGGCGAGATGCAGGCCGCCGGAATTGTGGCCGTCACCGATGACGGCCGCTCGGTCCGCGACAGTCAGTTGATGCGCCGGGCCCTGGAATACGCCTCGGATTTCGGCCTGACCGTGATCTCGCACAGTGAAGAAGCCGCCCTGAGCACCGGGGTGATGAACGAGGGACCGGTGTCGACCCGGCTTGGGCTCAAAGGCATTCCCACCGCCGCCGAATCGGTCATGGTCTACCGGGAGATAGCCCTGGCCGAATTCACCGGCACCAAGGTACACATCGCCCATGTGAGCACAGCTATGGCCCTAGACCTCATCCGGGGGGCCAAGGCCCGGGGGGTGCGGGTGACCGCTGAAACCGCGCCGCACTACTTCACCCTCACCGACGAGGCCGTACTCGGCTACGACACCAACACCAAAATGAATCCGCCCCTACGCTCGGAAGCGGACCGGGCAGCGATCAAGGCGGCCCTGGCCGACGGCACCCTGGACGCCATCGCCACCGACCATGCCCCCCATTCCATTCTGGAAAAAGAACTGGAGTTCGACGCAGCCGCCAACGGCATAATCGGCTTGGAAACCGCCCTCCCCCTGGCGCTTGCCCTGATACGCGACAAAGTGATCGACGCACAACGGCTGGTGGAGCTGATGGCGGTCAATCCAGCGGCCATTCTCGGCATTGCGGGCGGGACGCTCAGTCCGGGGGCCGCAGCAGACGTCACCCTGATTGACCCGGAGCGGGAGTTTCTCTATTCCATCGACCAGGTGGTCTCCAAAAGCCGCAACACCCCCTTCCTGGGCTGGAAACTGCAAGGCCGGTCCGTCCTGACCATGGTCGGGGGCGCCGTCCGTCACACCCTGCTCGCCTGAATCCTCTTACAATCTCAAAAATTACCTGTTGACGTAGGGGGCCGGATCAATCAAGCCAGCCTCACGGAATCCTTGCAGCCGCAGTCGGCAGGCATCACAACGGCCGCAGGCCTTTTCACCGACCGGATCGTAGCAACTGTGAGTCAGACCATAGTCCACTCCCAAGGCCATCCCCTGCACAATAATCTCTTGCTTGCTCAGTTGAATAAGCGGGGCATGAAAACGAAACGGCTTACCGGTCACGCCCGCCTTGGTACCTAGGTTGGCCATCTGCTCAAAGGCACGGAGGAACTCGGGCCGACAATCCGGATAGCCGCTGTAATCAACCGCGTTAATCCCCAGAAAAATATCGGCGGCCCCCAATACCTCGGCCCAGGAAAGGGCGTGCGCCAGAAAAAGAATGTTGCGGCCGGGAACATAGGTGACGGGTATCTCCTGTTCCATTTCGCTGAACGGCCGATCTTTAGGCACCTCGATCTCCGTGGTCAAGGCCGAACCGCCGATGGCATCAAGATCAACCCGGAGCACCAGATGGCGCGTAACACCGGCGTTGCGGCAAATTGTCCGGGCCCGATCCAGCTCAACCGATTGCCGCTGACCATATTGAAAGCTGAGGCAGTTGCAAATAAATCCCCGGGATTGGGCAATGGCCAGGACCGTGGTGGAATCGAGTCCGCCGCTGAGGAGCACCACTGCTTGTTGTTGGTTCATGATCACTCCGTTGACCTCAGAAAAGGAAATAAGGCATTTTTTGACTGATGCGGATAGCCTGGGGCTGGACATCTGCCCGGTAAGCCAGAAACCGCACCCCTTGACTCGCCGCCCAGGCAACGGTCTCGGCGTAGACCGGGTCTATGTGGGCTGCCGGTTTACACCGGTCGGCATCACTGCGCTGGACGCAAAACAGGACCGCTGCCCCGAATCCGGCCTCGGCCAGCCGGACCAGCTCGTGGATGTGCCTAGCACCGCGTGTGGTGACCGCATCGGGAAAAAAGGCAGTGCCGTTTTCCGCCAGCGAACAGTTTTTGACCTCCAGGTAGACCCTGCCCTGATCGGTTTCCAAAAGAAAGTCCAACCGGCTTTTTTCGGACACAACCACCTCCGGGATGATCATCCGGAGACTGCCGAAATCGTCGATCACGCCGCTCTCCAGCCCTTCCCGGACAAGATGATTGGTCCGCCCGGTGTGGACACCGATCCAAACGCCCTGCTCCCGCACCATTTCCAGCGTCCAGGCATATTTACGTTTGGGGTTGTCGGATCGGCTGATCACCACCTCGCTACCCGGCGCCGAGCAGCCGCGCATGGAACCGGAATTGGGGCAATGCACCGTCAGCGTTTGCCCGTCCTTGAGAAGCACGTCGGCAAGAAAACGCTGGTACCGTTTGAGCAGGAGACCGGTTTGACAGGGGGTCGGTAGGAGCATGGCGGATTCAATCAGGGAAAAACGTGCAAGACCATGGTGTGAGACTGGTATTTCTTGCACAACTCATGTATTTTATAGCACTTGAGAGCTTTGCTCACCAGACGGTTCGACAGAGAAAAAGAGGGCTTGTCCCATCACCGTAAGGTTATGCTTTCGACTTCCTCGTTTTTTGTTATACTTAGCTGGTTTTCTCGAAGAAAAACACCTTGCCCGGACCGGTCAGCCGGACGTGCAAGGTTCAATCTTTTCCGGCATATACCAAGTTCTCTCCCATAATCCAACCGCAAAGGAGAATCCCCTTATGAAACTCGGACTGAATGGTCTTGGACGAATCGGCAAGTTGTCGTTGTGGAATCAGGTCTCCCGCCAATTTTTTTCTGAAATCGTCGTCAACCTGGGCAGAAATGTCGGTTCGGGGCTTGAGGATATTGCCGCCTCCATCGAAAAGGACTCTACCTACGGCCGGCTCAGCCTCTACCTCCACGGCTGCAAGGGTGGCCGGGTGATCGAGAACCTCAATGAAGAGAAGGGGTCGATGACCATCAACGGCACCCCGGTCACCTTCCTTCGCAAGGCCCGGAATCCGAAGGATATCGATTGGCAGGCCAACCAGGTACGCCTGGTGGTTGACACCACCGGCGTCTTCAAGGATCCTACCGCCGATCCCGCCGAGGGTAAGGGGTCGGTTCGCGGCCACCTCCAGGCCGGCGCGGAGAAGGTCCTGGTGTCTGCCCCCTTCAAGATCCAGGCTAAGGGTCTGGATATGCCCGAAGATGCCGTGACCACGGTCATGGGCATCAACGACGACGATTACGATCCAGCCCGCCACAGCATCATTTCCGCCGCTTCCTGCACCACCACCTGCCTGTCCTATATGATCAAGCCGCTGCTCGATCACTTCGGTGCCGACCGGATGCTGTCCGCCTCCATGGTCACGGTGCATGCCGCCACCGGCTCCCAGCAGGTCCTGGATCGTTTGCCAGGAGCCGGCGCCGCCGACCTGCGCAAAAATCGCTCCATCCTCAATAACATCATCCTCACCACCACCGGGGCGGCCAAAGCCTTGGGGCTGGTAATTCCGGAGATGAAATCCATTGGTTTCATCGCCGAATCAGTGCGCATCCCGACTTCCTCCGGCTCACTGATCGTCCTGGTGCTCAACTTGCAGGATGAGCTCGACAACCCGATCAAACGCACCCTGCTCAATTCGATCTATGAGGAATATGGCAAAACCAGCCCGTATCTGGTCTATTCGACCGAGCAGAATGTTTCCTCCGATATCCTCGGCATGCCCAAGGCGGCTGTGGTGATTGAATCCACCGAGATCCATACCCGGACGGCCTCCATCCGGGTCAACCTGCAAAATCTGAAAAACTTCAAATTTGAAGCAGGCTCGACCCCGCCCATCCTGGAGGTGCCGGTCACTCAGGCGGTCATTTACGGCTGGTATGACAATGAGTTGGGCAGCTACACCAACATGCTCGGCGAATTGACGGTCTCGGTGGCCGAACGGATGGTGTGATCATCCGGCCATTACAGCAATCCGATCTGCCCGCAGTCCTCCAGATTGAGCGAGTGGCCATGTCCGCTCCATGGAACGAAGCACAGTTGCGGGCGGAAACAGAGGTTGGCAATGGCGTTGCATTGGTGGCGGAATGCGACCAGCAGATCTGCGGTTACGCCTTTTTTAGAACCTGTCCCCCAGAATGCGAGTTGCTGCACCTGGTTGTCTCTCCGGAATACCGGCGCCGGGGTGTAGCCGGTGCCCTTCTCAGCCATGCGTTTGCCGGTTTTTCCAGCCAAGGGTACGCGACCTGCTTTCTTGAAGTGCGAGGCTCCAATGAGGCGGCACTCCACCTCTATGAAAAGACCGGTTTCCTCAAAGCGGGCACACGAAAACACTACTACAGTCAACCGGTTGAGGATGCCCTGCTGATGTGCAGACATTTCCTCGACAAGGAGTGTGAAGCATCATGAAAACACTACGGGATATTGCCTTCGCAGGCAAAAAAGTACTGGTGCGGGTCGATTTTAACGTCCCCATGAACGAGGCGGGGGAGATCACCGACGACCTGCGCATCAAGACGGTTCTTCCGACCCTTCAGTATCTGTTGGAACAAAAGGCGCGGGTTATTCTCTGCACCCACATGGGACGGCCGAAAGGACAGCGGGTGGAGAAATATTCGTTGGCGCCGATAGCGGCCTACACAGCCAAATTGCTGGGACAGCCGGTGCCGCTGGCCGCCGACTGCATCGGCCCGGAGGTGGCGGCTGCGGTTGAATCGCTGAAGGACGGCGAGATCCTGATGCTGGAGAATCTTCGCTACCATCCCCAAGAAGAGAAAAACGATCCCGAGTTCTCCCGGCAACTGGCCGCGCTCGCCGATGTCTACGTTAACGATGCCTTTGCCGTGTCCCATCGCGCCCATGCTTCGGTGGTCGGGGTCACCGCGTTCGTCAAAGAGAAGGCGGCCGGCTTTCTCCTGCAAAAAGAAATGGAATACTTCCACAGATCTTTTGATAATCCGCAGCGGCCGCTGGTGGCCATTGTCGGCGGAGCAAAAGTCTCGGGAAAGCTTGAGGCCCTGCAGAACATGCTGGAACGGGTCGACAAGATGATTATCGGCGGCGCCATGGCCAACACCTTCCTGAAAAGCCAGGGGCACGAGCTCGGCACCTCCAAGGTGGAGGATGATCTGCTGGCTACCGCCGCCGATCTGCTGCGCCGCGCCAAGGAAAAACAGATCAAAATCTATCTGCCGGTCGACGTGATTGCCGCCGACCGCTTTGCCCCGGATGCGGTCTGCAAACAGGTCACCATTCAGGATATACCGGAGAATTGGATGGCTCTTGATATAGGCCCCGCTTCGGTCATCTGTTTCAACGAGGTGCTGGCCGATGCCAAAACCATCGTCTGGAATGGCCCTATGGGCGCCTTTGAAATGAATGCCTTTGCCCGTGGCACCATGGCCCTCGCCCATACGGTGGCGGCCTCCCATGCCCTGAGCGTTACTGGCGGCGGCGATTCCAATGCCGCCATCACCCTCTCCGGAGAAGCCGAGAATATTTCCTATATGTCCACAGGTGGCGGCGCCTTCCTGGAACTGATGGAAGGGAAGGTCCTGCCTGGAATCAAGGCCCTGGAATAATCCTGGACCCGCAACAATGCAGCATCCTCCCTCCAATCCTCATCGCACGACAAGGAGACTTCCATGAAGAGGCGTCCATTCATAGCAGGAAACTGGAAAATGCATTTGACCCTTGCCGAGGCCATGCGGCTGGCGCAAGCTGTTGCTGAAACCTGCGCCGCTTGCCCCGACCGCGACGTCATGATTGCACCCGCCTTCACCTCGCTCGCCTCGGTCTGCACTGCTGTCAAAGGAAGTCCCCTTCTGATTGGCGCCCAGAATATTGCCTGGGAAAAGGAAGGGGCGTACACCGGAGAGATATCTTCGGTCATGCTCAAGGATCTGGGGGTCAATCTGGCCATAATCGGACATTCCGAGCGGCGGCAGATCTTCGGCGAGGACGACGCCATGATCAATCGCCGGATGCACGGAGCCCTGAATGGGGATATTCAGCCCATCCTGTGTATCGGCGAGACTTTAACCGACCGTGAAGCCGGCAATACCTTTCCGGTTCTGGAAAAACAGTTGCGGCAAGGGTTGAACAAGGTCAGCAGCGAACAAATGGCGCAGGTGGTGCTCGCTTACGAGCCGGTATGGGCGATCGGAACAGGAAAAACAGCCTCCAAGGAGCAGGCCCAGGAAGTCCATGCCTTCCTGCGGCAATTACTGGCAAACTTGTACGAGAAAAATATTGCCGATGCCACTCGAATACTGTATGGTGGCTCGGTTAAATTTGATAATATTGACAACTTGATGGCGCAACCGGATATAGACGGTGCGCTTGTCGGCGGCGCTGCATTAAAAGCCGAATCGTTTGACCGGATCGTTCGATTTAGATGACAACCTTAATTATCGTACTCCATACTATTGTCTGCCTGTTTCTCATCTGCATTGTCTTGTTGCAGCATGGAAAAGGTGCGGATATAGGTGCATCTTTTGGCGGTTCAAGCCAGTCGCTGTTCGGCGCCGAGGGCCCCATTCCTCTCCTGAACAAGATTACGACCCTCGCCGCCATTGTTTTCATGGGAACCTCAGTTACCTTGGCCTATTTGTCCGCCCACAAAAGTTCAGGCTCGGTCATGAGCGACATCAAAGTACAGGAACAACAAGCACCAACACAACAGCCTCCGGTTGCCGTGCCGATGCCCATCTCGCCTGTACCTGAAAAAGAAATACCCAAGGGGACAAAAGAAAAATCCAGTCCTCAATGAAATTGAGTGCCGAAGTGGTGGAATTGGTAGACACACTATCTTGAGGGGGTAGCGGCCCACGGTCGTGCGAGTTCGAGTCTCGCCTTCGGCACCATTATAAATAGGGCCAAATTGCTTAGAAATAAGCAATTTGGCCCTTCTTGTTTTTAGTGCCAAGTTGAACTATAATAGCCATTGATTAGCAGGAAATCGCACCGAATAGCAAGATAGTGCGACCAAAAATGCGACCAAAAAACGCACTATTTTTAAGGAGTGCAATATGGCGACGGTTAAAACAAGAAAGAGGAAAAAAGGAACAGTTTATTGTGCCGAAGTTAGACTCAAAGGGCACCCTGAATTTTCACAAACTTTTGACCGTAAATCTGAAGCCATAAGGTGGGCAGAGGACACAGAAAAAGCTTTAAGGAACGGAGGTTATATCGGCAACGTCCCGCCAAACGATATGCCCTTTGAAGATGCGTTAGAGAAATACCTATCAGAAATATCAAATAAGAAAGCTCCATCGACTCATCGTCGAGAACTTCATCAATCAAAATCGTTCAAATATTTTTCTGGTCGCACTTTAAAAGAAATCACTCCTGCCCTTGCTGCTCAGTTTAGGGAAAAACGCTCCGCTGAAGTTCAACCAGCAACGGTCATCAAGGATCTCAACCTGCTCTCTCATATTTTCACGATAGCAATCCGCGAATGGGAACTTGAGGTAGTTAATCCTGTGACAATAATTAGAAAGCCCAAGACGCCCCCTGGACGGTTACGCTTTCTAACTGGTGCCGAGATTAATAGACTCCTTGAGGAGAGTAAAAAAGGGCATCGTTTAAATCTTTATAATTATATCTTGCTTCAACTTCACACTGGAATGCGGCCAAGCTAGGGAGCCGCCCTCACCTGGAAACAAATAAACTTTGATAAAAGAATTATTGACTTACAGAAAACTAAAACCGATCCCAGGAGGGTGCCATTAACTGTACCCGCTATCGAGACTTTGGCAAACCTAGTCCCGATAGACGGTTATAGTTGTGCCGATTACGTCTTTTTACCAAAGCATCCTAAAATGAGTCATCGGCTTAGACCAAATCAATATTTTCGTGAAAGCTTTGAAGCTGCAGTCAAAAGGGCCAACATTGAAAATTTTCATATGCATGATCTACGACATACAGCTGCCAGTTACATGATCATGAATGGAGTCGACCTAAGAACGGTAGCTGACATTTTGGGACATAAGACTATTTCAATGACCATGCGCTACACTCATCTTCTGGATGATCACAAGTTGAAGGCGATTGATCGAATTGAGCAGTTGGGAAGGTAAACCCTATTTTACCGAATCAACCAGCTTGGTACCAGCCTTGAACTTAACGACCTTCTTGGCAGGTATGCTCATGGTTTTGCCTGACTGAGGATTACGTCCCTCACGAGCTGCTCGCTCAGTTACCGAAAAAGTACCAAACCCGAGCAGGGTAACCTTGTCGCCGGCTGCCATAGCGTCCGTGATCGCGCCGAAGATGCTGACAACTACCTGCTCGGCGGCAGCTTTGCTCAATTCACATTCTTTCGCCACCTTCTCCACCAACTCGCCTTTATTCATAATCTCTCCTTTTTAAAATTGGATTGTTCTAAAAACATCTCTCTTCTTGAGGAGATAGCAGACCCATTATACCCTTGCAAGATGATTTGCATTTTTTGATGCAAAGAGTTGTTGGTAGACACTGACGAGATCGCTCTGGTGCTACTCAGGGCTCATGGTTCGAAGAATGGATAGCTCTCAAATATTCATCAATTTCATGGGGCGTGTAATAACGGAAACGTATTTTCTTGCAAAGTTTTCCGGTGAAATCAGAAAAGGCCATGACGATCTCCCTGCCTTCTTCCATCAAGGCCTCACCCTCTTCGTGCGAAATACCACCCATCTCGCCAAGCCGACCTTTAAAATTGGCATAAGCCATGTCAAATTGTCTCAGGATGTTGAATAGCGTTGAGCCTAGCGGCGAGTTGATCATCAGGACCCGCGATCCTCGTTCTTTGACCATGTTGATCTTGCGTTCCTGGATTTCCTGCCAGGATGGTCTCTCATTTTTTCCCTCAGCCATGTTCATCTCCTTGGTTGTCATGCGGAAATAATCTTGTTGTTTCGTTTGATCCTGTGCCGATGCCAGAGATCAAGGATATACACGGATCCATACGGAAAAATTGCTGCCAGCACCATGAGCAGCGAGCTCTTGGTTGCCAACGGCAGCAGGAGCGGCTTAATCGTAAGGTATCCATAATATATTTCCTGGGCCCTGGACCCAAACTGGAACGCAAATTTCCAAATATTTTGCGGGGTGCTGATCCGATAGAGGATTAAATAGATAACGTAGACCAGGAAGGCCTTGACCAATAAGGACAAGGCCCTGCCCATGAGCAGAGAGTTGATCCCTTTCCTGGTGATGTTGCCAACGTAATAGCGACTGATATAGCTGCACATCCCGGTGTTGATGATCAGGGGAAGATACGGGATGCCGCCGAACAGGATTTGACTGAAGAGATCGAGCTGGTGGAAAACAAAGGGGAACAGGTAGAAGTGAAAGACCGGGAAAAGTAAAATGAGGGCAAAGCCCTCGTGGAATCCACTCTTGATTCCGATCTTGAAGAAATCGAGGGTCCGTTCCAGGGTCAGGAACTCGGCCGGAATATTCTGCCCTTTGCTTTCAATCACATAGAACTGCTGAATCTCGGAGATGGCACTGAGCAGATTCTTGGGTTGGTAGATCCTGCCGCTGTCAGTGGTGATAATTTGGGCATTGGTATCATTTGACCCTTTGCCTTCTCGTTCCTTGGCCATCAGATTTCACTTTCGAGAAACGGAGTGACCTTGACGATATCGCGAAGCATATCCGGCTTGGCATGTTCCATCTCGGCGATGGAACCAAAGGCCTCGGCATGGAACGGGGTGTAATACCCCTTTAGGTCCTTGCCGAACTTTCTGCCAACCAGGAAATAGCCGCCAAAATAAGTATCTTTTACCAGGTCACCGGCAATGACATCCTGTTCCGCCCGCAGGCGATGGACAATGGTGAACAACACCTGCCGCATGGTCAGGTCCTTCTGGTCCATGGTGGCAATCTCCATGCAGCCGGCCCGCTCCGCCTGGTTTCTAGCGACCTCCTCAAGCACTTTAACCTGGAAGTAGACCAGGCCTTCGGGCATGGAAAAAGCCAGAAACATCCTGCCGAACATCTTGTTGATGTAGGGCTTCAAGTCGTTGAGGAATCCGGCAGCCTCGAACCATCTGGATATATCGAACAATTGCGGCGGCCCAGCTTCCGGTTGCTTCCGGGCAGATGGTTGCTCATCAAAGATATCGATTTGTGCCTGCCAGGTTGCCTTGGTTGGGTCAGCGATTACCGGGCTGAATGATGTTCCCGATAGAGGTTCTGTATTCTCAGGCTTCATTTTTGGTAGCAGGGCAGAGGTGGGAGCATTCTCTTTCATCGGTTCGGTGGCGTGGCTCTGAACAGTCTCCTCAAGTTCCTTCTGCCGGGCCATCTGGTCCGCTT
>JBBQCO010000039.1:0-25642 GCA_038318785.1 Desulfobulbales bacterium
AAACTGTGACAGTATAAAAACATCAGCCCCGAGACCCTCTCTTGGCACTGGCCGTTTTCACCGGAATGGTGGCCGTTTTTAAAACGGAACAGCGGCCGCTTTCGCGGCAGTTCGCCCGGCCGTTTTCACCGGAATACCCACTTTATCGTGCATTGGGCCACTGTGAGCTGCATTTACCGGCGGGGTCAGCGGGATCTTTTGTTCCTGTGGGCAACAGCTTTGACGCCTTTGCGGCACTCTCGAAAATCTTTGCTGCCGCAACGACCAATGTAATGATTGTTGATCCTTACATGGATCAAGTCGCTCTCATTGAGTTTGGCCTTGCTGTCCCTGAGGGCGTACCGCTTAGGCTTTTGGCAGATACAAATGGCCACAAAGCGACATTGAAGCCAGCTGCAGAAAAGTGGATTGCCCAGTACGGTACAAGTCGTCCCTTAAGTGTTCGCATAGCTCCGGCCAAGTCGTTACATGACAGGGCAATCTTATTAACCGGCACGAGGCCTGGACTATTACCCAGTCCCTTAAGGACTTCGCAAAACGTGCGCCTGCTGAAATAGTACGGGTTGATTCGATCGCCCCACTTAAGGTAGATGCATACGAGGCTATTTGGGCAACGGCTTCGATTCTATCGTAAAGAGCTCGCTTTGCATCGCGGGCGATCAAGTAGATACCTTAGCAGTTAGAACAAATGCCGCATAACCACGAACTCCAGCCGATCGCAAACAGCCGCGTCGGCTGAGTTCGGTCGTTCGGCCCAGACGAATCTATTCACACCCGTAAGGAAATTTTTCACAATGGACATCCCGCGAATATTCAACATCACTGAAAGTGCTCACCGAATCCACAACCCGATCACACCCGAAAAGCTTGCCACTCTCGGCGCGGCGCTGCGTCTGGAATCGGGGGCCCGAGTGCTCGACCTCGGCAGCGGTTCGGGGGAGATGCTGTGCACCTGGGCACGCGATCACGGCGTCATCGGCACCGGCATCGACATGAGCCAGTTGTTCACGGAGCAAGCGAAACGTCGTGCTGCAGAACTCGGCGTCGCCGATCAAGTCAAGTTCATCCATGGCGATGCTGCGGGCTACGTCTCTGACGAGAAGGTCGGCGTGGCAGCTTGTGTCGGAGCCACTTGGATCGCCGGGGGAGTCGCCGGCACTGTCGAGCTTCTGGCGCAGAGCCTGCGCACCGGAGGGATCATCCTCATCGGCGAGCCCTACTGGCGGCAGTTACCGCCGACGGAAGATGTTGCCAAGGGGTGTCTTGCCCACTCAATCTCCGATTTTCTTCTGCTGCCGGAACTTCTCGCGTCTTTCGGACGCCTTGGCTACGACGTCGTGGAAATGGTTTTGGCAGACCAAGACGGCTGGGACAGATACGAGGCGGCCAAATGGCTCACCATGCGCCGATGGCTTGAAGCCAACCCCGACGACGAATTAGCGAAAGATGTTCGAGCACAACTGACCTCGGAACCCGAGCGCTACGCCGCTTACACGCGTGAATACCTGGGCTGGGGTGTGTTCGCGCTGATGCCGCGGTGATGCGTTGGCGCATCCGGCGGATCGTCAACGACTGTGCCGCGCAACAGCTGGTGGCTCGTCAAGATGTGATTGCGCCTGAAGAGAGACCGCAAAGATTTTACGGTTATGCGTCGATTCAGACCGAACAACCGGTAGCTGGATGCGACCCGCAAGCTATCGTTCGGCAGGAGCAATGAACGATGGTCGAAACGCTTCACATCACAAGTGGCGACATCGCCGGAGGGAGTCTCGTGCAATCCGGGCTGCCCGGCGAAGTGTTCGTCTGGCACGACATACTGTATGACGGTCCCCGGTGTCCCGGTTGGCCCGACGAGGAAACCCTCAATGCCCGGGCGGTCTTTCTGGAAGAATGCACCGCAGGCGGATTGGAGAGGCGGCGCGTTCTTGAGACGCTGCACAATCAGTACCGCAAGCTGACGGAGGCAGGGGCGGACAAACATATCGTTCTGTGGTTTGACGCCTGCCTGTTTGATCAGTCCATGCTTGTCCATATCCTCGCCTGCCTGCAGCGCCAAGGCGCCCGGGGAGTGGAGCTTCTCTGTATTGACGCGTTCCCCGGGATCGTGCCGTTTCACGGGCTCGGGCAGATGCGACCCGATCAATTGGCCTCCCGGTATGGCCATCGTCAGCCCGTCACCGACTTCCAGTTCCGATTTGCTGTTCAAGTGGACGAGGCCTTCGCGACCCGGGAAGCAGGTGTGTTGACCGAACTGTCTCAAGCAACCAGCGCGCCGTTACCTTGGATTCCTGCTGCGGTCACCCGATGGCTGCAGGAACGTCCCGGCCCCGCCGCAGTTCTGGGGAGATACAACTCTCTGGGCGAAAATCAACGGGCTCGCGGCGCGTGAACCACCGCTGGTGAGGATCGATGGACCGACGGACAGACTGCCTCAATGGAAAAGCGAGGTGTCTCTGAGCGACTTCACAATCATGGCAGCACCGTAAAAAGTCGGAATGCGAGACTATGCATCATAAAAACAAGATGTTACGAAGCAGGAAATGTTGTTCTTGAGGTTTTTTAAAGAACGACAGAGTGGCACACATCTTTAGAATCAAGGAGGTTTGACGATGGAACTGCAGGAAGCCATACTCAAAAGACGGAGTATCAGAAGGTTCACGGAAGATATCGTTACCGATGGGGAGTTGCAGCAGATATTTGAAACTGTCCGCTGGTCTCCTTCCTGGGGAAATACACAGGTTTGGGAATTTGTTGTGGTGCGCGAGAGCGAACTGATTCACAAGGTAACCGAGACCTATCAGATGGACAAAGGGACGAATCCCGCAACCAACTGTTCTCGTGCCGCTTCCGCACTCATTGTCGTTTGTGCCAAGGCAGGGGTCTCCGGCTGCTACGGGGGAAAGGAATCCACCAAATTCTCCAACTGGTTTATGTTCGATCTGGGCATCGCCACCCAGACACTGTGCTTAAAAGCCCACGAAATGGGGTTGGGAACGGTCGTGGTCGGTCTCCTCGATCATGACGTCTGCAAGAAATTGATTGCCTTGCCGGACGGGTATGAGGCCGTTGCCGTCATCCCCATAGGACGTCCGGCGGTCGAACCGAAAGCCGGGCCACCACGCAAAGAGGTTGCCGACATGGTTCATCTCGATACGTTTGGCAAACGGATGTTTTGAATCAATGAAGCAAACCTTGAAGGCAGGCAACCGGACAGCACGATTGAGCATGAGTAAGGAGAAGATCCAATGAACCAAATCCAGGAAAAAGATTGGGCTGAGGAGAGTTGGCACGGGCATACGGGCATCGATAGCTCTTGCGACTACTGCGTCATCGACGAAACGATCGGCGAACCACCAAAAGACAGATCCGAGGCGGCTGCCGGCGGGAAAGGTGGGGACAGGGGAGTTGAAAATCCCGAGAACGATCGTCCATAGTCTCTCCGGTTGGCAGTCTCTTCGACAGCCTGATTGCCGGATGTGCCTGGAGTAATTCCATTTCTCAATCAAACAAGGCCTGCCGCACACAGCAACATCTCGTCGATGAGGGTGCGTTATATCAACCCGTAGCCTGGATGCAGTGCAACTGAATCCGGGTACAGATCACCACAAACCCCGGATTCCGCAAGCTGCATCCAGGCTACGGTTCGCCGGCCAGCTCTCGTTCTCTGGTGTCCAGGCGCCGCATGGGAACATTTCGTGAGGCCAGCCAAACGCTGCGTCATTTCGACCAAGGGGTAAATCTCGGTCCTTGCCTACGACTTGTCCCTTCGCTCGAAGGGACAAACAACCGAGTTTCACTTTTGAAATGGAAATGGAGTAAGAGCGCCGTGCCCACGATCCAACGAGCTGAACCCGACGATGCCGAAGAGATTCTTGCTTTGCAAAAGCTTGCGTACGAATCTGAAGCCAAGCTGTATGATGATTGGGGAATACCGCCGTTAACGCAATCGCTTCAATCGCTGCTCGGTGAGTTCGATGATCACGTTCTTTTGAAGGCCAC
This sequence comes from Desulfobulbales bacterium, assembly GCA_038318785.1. Classification (GTDB taxonomy): domain Bacteria; phylum Desulfobacterota; class Desulfobulbia; order Desulfobulbales; family Desulfobulbaceae; genus Desulfobulbus. The sequence continues at coordinate 4,000 of JBBQCO010000039.1, forward strand.
CGAGGAGCAGGGTCTTGTCGGCTCGGTGCGGGCGAAATTGTGCGCAGGCACCTGTTTTATCGGCAGACTGGTGGTCCATCCTGATTTTCAAGGGCAAGGAATCGGTTCATGCTTGCTGCGAGCGATTGAGGAATGTTTTCCCACGGCATCCCGATTTGAGCTGTTCACCGGCAGCAGGAGCGAGGGCAACATTCGCCTGTATCAACGGCACGACTACGCTGTTTCACGGACGAAATATATGTCGCCAAATGTCGACATCGTCTTCCTGCAGAAAGAGCGTGGCTAGCGGGTCGGGCGCCCATGGCGCAGTTTGTTCGGCGCATCCGAGCAGTTTTTTTAATGCTTGACAAGATAATCTTGAACCGCTTAAGTGGGTTCGTTTTTACGCAGTACACATTTCTCAGGATCCGAAAGGATGAAAAGGGAACCCCGTGAAAATCGGGGACGGGCCCGCCGCTGTATTCGGGGACGAACGTTGCATGATGTCACTGGCCAAAAGGCTGGGAAGGCGCAACGCGTAGAGTGATCCGAAAGTCAGAAGACCTGCCTGAGAAATACAGAGCGTTTTTCCCCTTGGACCAGGGAAAACACCGATACGTGGATAATACCAGGGCATCCCCGGATCAAATTTTATTTGATCCGGGGATTTTTTTTGCTCTTTTTTCAGGTGGCGATGTGGTTCGGGAAGACATGTATCTTGTTGTTGTAGTCTTGTTTGTATAGGAAAAATCGGTGCCGTAGCATATTCCCTCAAAACGCGCCTGTCACAGGAGGAAATCTTGTTTTCCATCCAAGGTGGATTCTAGTTTATCTGCGCATTGGCTCGACGATAAGCAGGAGCTGCGTTCGGGTGCATGGATTGCTTCAAGTAGGGAAGAGATCGCTCCCGTTTCGCCAATTTACCTGTGGACCGGCATGAGCATTTTTTTTGTAGACACGACCAGGCTGCCGCAAAAAAAGATCAAGGACAGAGTCGATTACCAAACCCTGCTGTGAGGCTGCTTGATGGGCAAGATGGCTCGATTACATGAACGGCTATCCTGCATCAACCGGAGAAGTGAATTGGCCCTGGATAGTATGTCCAAGGTTTTCAGCATAAACCCATTCCTAAGAGGAGAACGTTCCATGAGTAGTGTGCAGATGAAAAAGCAGTTTGTGATTTTAGCGCTTGTTGCCTTCCTTTTTGCCGGCATCCAGGCCGATTTGAGTCTGGCCGCAGAACACCCGGCCAAGGAGGAGAAAGGGCCGGCCATCCTGCTGGTTACCTTCGGCACCAGCGTGGAGAGTGCTCAAGCGTCCTTCCGCAACATCGAAAAACGGGTCAAGGCGGCTTTCCCCAAGACGGAGGTGCGCTGGGCCTATACTTCCAAGATTATCCGCAAGAAACTGGAGAAGGAGGGGACCAAAATCGATTCACCGGAAATGGCCCTGGCCCGGCTCATGGATGAGGGCTACACCAAGGTTGCGGTACAGTCACTTCATATGATTCCCGGTGCCGAATTCCATGAGATCAATGTCAATGCCCGGTTGTTTGGCCAGATGGCCGGTGGGATCGGCAAGGTAATGGTGTCGCTGCCACTCTTAGTCAGCGACGAAACCATGGAAAAAGCGCTGAAGGAGGTTATGGCCCTAGCCGTTCCCCAAGAGCGGAAGGCGAATGATGCGGTCGTGCTCATGGGACACGGCACCCACCACCCCAGCGACGCCATCTACAGCGCTTTGATGTACAAGGCCCAAAAGATGGATGCCAATCTCTATGTTGGTACGGTGGAGGGTTCTCCCTCTTTCGATGAGGTCAAGGAGATGCTGGTCAAGAAAAAGACCAAAAAGGCTTATCTCGTCCCATTCATGACCGTTGCCGGCGATCATGCCATGAACGACATGGCCGGCGATGAACCGGATTCCTGGAAAAGCCAGTTGGCCAAGGCGGGTATTGAGGCCGTGCCGGTTATGAAAGGTCTGGCCGAGTTCGACTCCATTGTCGACATGTGGATCGCACAGTTGAAAACGGCAATGGCCCACCTGAAATAAGCATGCAGAAATTTTGAGGCACCGTGATCAGCTGCAACAGAATCATCTTGTTACGATACTTACTCTTGATTTCCCTTGGGTTACCCCCCCGGCTTTGCGGGGGGGGGCAACGTTTAAGGTATAGAGGTGGCATTGAAAGCGATAAAAGAAACAACACCAGACCAGATGAGAGCCGTGGCGACGCCCCAGCACTGGGAGGTTATCTGCGCAACCATATCGTACTCACCAACAGCATTGGTTACGTAATCATACACCCCTGTGCCGCCGAGTTTGGGGGAACAAAAAACACCCGTTAAGATTGCACCGAGGATACCGCCAACGCCATGGACGCCAAAGACATCCAGCGAGTCATCCATGCCCAGCATACGTTTCAGACCATTGACACCCCAATAGCAGACGATGCCAACCAGCAATCCCATGAAGATCGCGCCCATCGGTCCAACAAAACCACAAGCTGGGAAGCGCCGGCCATGGTCATAGTCAGGTTATGGGGTGCCATGGACTCACGGCCGTATCCAGCTCGCTTGCCGATCATGAAGGTGCCGATCAGGGGGGAGATCCCGGCATTGATATGCACCACGGTACCTCCTGCGAAATCAACGCCCCTTTCTGAAAGAGTCTTGTTAGAGAGAAGATGGTGGACTGCGTGCGGGATCATCTCCCCGGTCTGGACTGAAAAGGCGACCGATTTCCGGTGGAGGAGACTTGACCCTTTTTCCGATACATTGCATCAATGTTGATATGGGTGATGCCACTGAGGTCAGGGTACTTCATCCCATGACTGATCACGCTTTTGGCAGTCGTGGCAACCGTGCACCGGGCACAGTGGAAGAGCTTGGTGCCCCGGTGCCAAGGCAACATCAATGTTCCTTATTGCAGCCGCAGTCCTTGCATTGACCGCAGCAGCCCTTCTTTTTCTTTTCGTAGACGATCACCTTAATGTCGTCCGGACCTAGGTCGAGCCCCTTTTTTCCGGTCAGGTAGAGTCGCTCGCAGGGCAAATCGAGCCGCTTGATGTGCTCGGTCAGCACATGTTTTGAGGTCGGCTCGATGGTGGTGACATTGGCGGTGTGAATGAAGATGTTGCCTTTTCCTTCGTAAAACATGGAGATGGCGCTGGAGAGCTCGACCGCGGTGGCGGGCGAGACATGCCCGTTGAGATTGATATGGAGGTTGCCGTTGCGGTAGGCCGCGTCGACAGGTTGTTTGTATTGCATGGTCCTCTCCTTAAAATGATGTGATGGGGTGGTGGGTCTTGTGTTTGTGGGATTATTGGACAATGTCGCTCAGTCCCTTGGCCAGGGATGAGAGGCCGGCGCTACGCATCAGGACAAATGGTTTCTGAAACCGCTTGCACATTTTTTTGACGCAGATGCAGGCATCGTGGCTGACGCAATCGACCGGACAGAACACCGCATCGGCCGTGGTCAGCATTTTGGGCAGGAGATTGCGCGAGGCCTCTTTGCCGCCGTCGTGATGGAGGAATTGGCCACCGAAATTTTCCACCAGTTGCCGGTAATGGGGCACCATTTTATGAAGGCCTCCCACATAGAGGACGGTTTTGCCGCAGAGATTCGGGCCGGGACAATTTTGGGTATTTTGGTCGGCGCATTGAAAACAGGGGGGCTCCTCCTGGACAATATAGCGCATGAGCATTCCCTCAAGGGTGGCGATCTCCCGGGCCTGTTCCGCCTCGTGCTGTTCGAGCCGGCCGCGAAGCCGGTCCCTATCCTGCAACTGACGGATGGCCGCGTTCAGTTGTTCCTTCATTGTGCCCAGCTCCCCGATCAAGTCGTCGATTCTGCCGCACAGCCCGTTATTGGTCTGCCGCAGCTCATCGATCTCCTGCATATGAGCCCCGAATCCCTTGTCGTCCCACAATTCCTCGACCTGCTGATGCAGGGCGGCCGTCTCTTCGCGGAGCACGCTGTTTTCCCGTTCCACAGCCCTCTGGCCGTTAATCGTTTGTTGCAAGGTCTGGATTTCTTCTTTGAACTGTCGTTGTTCCTGCCGGTGGTGCTGGCGCTCCGAACCGAGCACCTCCTCCAGCATCGCGACCTTGGCGCGGAACCGATCGTTGAGGCGTTGCTCCTTGTGGCGGTTGTTCAGGGAGTCATGGCCCGACATGTGCAAGTATCCATACAGGCGGCCGACGAGAGGGGCTGATGCCAAAGGATGAATCAAGACCGACCACCAGGCGCTGTCGAGCTGACCTTCGGCCATGTCTTGGTCCCATAAAGCCTTGATCACAGCGGCGGTCCCTGCGAACCGATAGTGTTTGCCGCGCCCCTGATATTTTTTGGCCAGATACTTGTGCAGAGCCTTGCCCTTGGCATCTGACCGGTCTGATATGCGGATGAACTCGGCATGTAACTGGTAATCGTTGCTGCCGGTCTCAATGGCGAAAACCCGCTCCCTGGCCAGGGAACGGAGTTCGGTGCGGGTCAGACAGGTGCCGATCAGTGAGCATTTGTAGCAGGACTCGATTTCCCAAATTTTTTTGGTGGCGGTGACTGGGGCAAGATTGAGCATGGTTAGGACTCCTGTATTTGATTAGGCATTCCTAATATTACGGCCGAAAAAAAACCTCCGGGAAAGCGTGTTTCCCGGAAGATGAACGAAACTTAGAACTCGTAAGCCAGACGGGTGGTGAAGCCGTGGCCGTTGTTGTCGGTGCCGCAGTCGTTAAGCGAGTAATCCTCATCGTGGAAATACTCAAAGGCCAGGGTGGTGCCGTCGAAAATAACGATCGCGGCCGAGGCGATGTAGCGATTTTCCGGCAGTTCCAGGGCAACCGACTCCCAGGATTTCTGATAACCGATGGCAAAGACGGTCTCCTTGTCCGCGATCGACGTGGTGTAGGCCAGTTCGCTGTTCCAGGCAGCCGGCTCCGCGGCAAAACGCACGGCATCAGGAGGTTCAGTAGGTCCGTAAGCGATCTCGGAGACATCAAAACTGTCGAGGGCGGTGACGTACTCGGTCTGCAACGAGAATCCCTTATAGTTGCCGCCGAGAAAGAGCGCCAGGCCGGGAACCTGATCGGAGATGGAAGAGACGCCGCCATCTTCCAGGTAGTCGGTGATGGTGGCGGAATCGGCGATATTGTTCACCCAGGCCCCACCGACCTTGAATCCACGGTCCTCCTCCTCGTAACTGTACGCCAGCGAGGCACCGAAGCCGTTGATGGTATCGTTGTTGTCGTCGGCCGGATCGCTGTTCTCGTCCATGCCGTTGTAGCTGAAGACGGTGGCGGTGAAGCCGGCCTTCTCAAAGCCGGCGATCACCCCTTTGGGATTGATCTCGCCCAGGGTTTGGGTCAACGGATCCTGGATCATGTTGGTGGAGAAATCACCGAAGGGCGCGTAGATCTTGCCGCCGGTCAGGAAGAAGGGAACGGTCTCGGTCTTGCCCAAGGTAATGTTGGCCTCGTCGAGATAGAAACGATCCTCGTCGTCGCCGTCATAATCCACCACGATCTTGCCGGTGGCCCAATCGGTCACTTTAAGGTCGAAGATGAGCTCAACGGTATCGAGGACAAATTCACTGGAATGGTCGCCCTGGAAATCCTTGCCCAGCTTGTAGTCGCCCTCGATGGAGCCGCTTAGGCTGACAAATTCATTGATGTTCGGGCCGCCTTTCTCTTTCACCTGATGGGCAACCTCTTCCTCGATCATTGATTTGTGCCTGACCTTTTCTTCCTCGGCGATTTTTTGGTCAGGAGCCGCAGGCTGGGTCTGCACACTTTTCTCCATGTCGGTGAGCCGCTGGTTGAGCTGTTGATTTTGCTGCATCAGCTGCTGCACCTGCTGCTTGAGCTGGTCGATCTCGCCCTTGGAGGGAGCGGCGGCATGGAGAAGCGATGGTGACAGCAGGCAAAGAGAGCCGAGGGTGGCCATGGTCAGCGTTCGATTCAGCGTTTTGATCATTGTTCCTTCCCTTGTTGTTATTAATAATAAATTCGCAACAAAATATTTCCGTTTTCTAGCGGATTAGTCGTCCCCCTGTAATGGAAAAATTCATTCAATCCATTCGTAGACTTCAATGGTGGCCGGGTCGCATTGGCAGCACCCCTTGCAGGGTGCCGTTGACCCCGGACGCTGCCGCACCTTGCCCTTGGCGATCCAGACGGCAAGCAACGGCCGAATGGTTTCAATGTCGGTTTGGAAATGCAGGGCCATGTCCTGCAAAGGCACGATTTTGTGGGTGCGTAGATACCCTTTGAGTTGAATCAGATCCATTGTCATCTCACTGTTTGTCTGTTATGCCGGCGACTGCGCCAGTAGCAACCGGAACAGCCCGCAACTGCTGGCGCTGCTGTGATTTACTGACCAGATTCAGAATCAATAGCACACCAATGAAGGCAGCCAGGTCCGCGATGATCACCATGAGCGAATACCCCGCATGGGCCTGAAAATTCATCACCTGGTAAAAGAGGGTGGCGGCCAAGTAGGCCATGAAGGTGGTCCAGAAGCCGATGAAGGCGGTCCAGGCCAAATTGGTTTCCCGGTAGACCGCAGCAATGGCGGCGCTGCACGGAAAGTAGAGCAGGACGAACAGCAGGTAGGCAAAGGCGGCACTTTGGCTGCCGAACAGGCGGACCATCGAGCCGAAAGTAGCAGCGTTGACCTCCTGTTCCTCGGCGGCGGTGGCAGTGTCGCTGACATCGCCGATGGAAAGGCCGAGCGGGTCGGTCAGGGTGTCGAGCACGCCCAGCAGGTTTTCCGGGATGGTGGCAAAGGCGCCGGTGATCCCGCCCCAGAAATCAAAGCCCTCTTCCTCGGCAGCCGTTTCCAACGACTCCTGCTGATCAAGCCCAGCATAGAGGGCATCTAGGGTGCCGACCACCGCTTCCTTGGCAAAGATACCGGTGAAGACTCCGACCGTGGCCGGCCAATTGGCCACGGTGACGCCCATCGGTTCAAGGATTGGGGTGATCACCTTGCTGGTGGCGGCAAGCATCGATTTGTCGGTATTCTCATTGCCGAAGGTGCCGTCGGTCCCCAGCGAATTGAGGATGGACAGGATCATGATAACCGGGATGAGCACCTTGCTTGCTTTGAAGAGAAAGGCCTTGAGCCGGTCATAGGAGCGGAGCAGAACCGTGCGCGCCGAGGGCAGGTGGTAGGGGGGCATCTCCATGATGAAGGGTGCCGCCTCGCCCTTGAGCAGGGTGTTTTTGAGGATCAGACCGGTGAGCACGGCAAAGCCGATGCCGATCAGATACAGCAGGAACACCAGGTTCTGGCCGCCGGTGGGAAAGAAGGCGGCGGCAAACAGGGCATAAACCGGCAGACGCGCCCCGCAGGACATGAAGGGGTTCATCATGATGGTCAGGGTGCGGTCGCGCTCATTCTCCAGGGTTCGGGTGGCCATGATCGCCGGCACATTGCAGCCGAAACCGACCAGCATCGGCACGAAGGCCTTGCCCGGCAGGCCGATGAAGCGCATGAACCGGTCCATGACAAAGGCGGCCCTGGCCATGTAGCCGGAGTCTTCGAGAAACGAGAGACAGAGAAACATGAAACCGATGGGGGGGATGAAGGTGGCCATGGTCTGGATACCGCCGCCAATGCCTGTGGCAAGGACGGCAATCAACCATTCCGGGGCACTGAAGCTGGCGAGCAGTTCACCGAGGCCGTCAACGAAGAGGGTGCCCGCCAGCTGATCGAAGAAATCGATGAAGGCGCCGCCCAGGTTGATGGTGAACATAAACATCAGGTACATGGCCAGAAGAAAGATGGGGATGCCAAAGACCCGGCTCAGCACCACCCGGTCGATCCGGCCGGAAAGGGTGGTGCCGGCCTGCCCCTGCTTTTTGATCAGGCCTTGGGTCAGCCAGGAGACAAAGCCGTAACGGGCCGAGGCGATAACGATATCGGTCTCCTCGTCGAGCTCGTGTTCGATCTGCGCCTGCAGGGCGGTGATCCGATCCCGGGTCGTTTGTCCCAGAGGAACGTAGGCAGCGGCATGGATATCGCCTTCGAGCAGCTTGAGCGCCAGCCAGTAAGGGTCGATTTTGTTGATTGCGCAAACCTCCTGCAGTTCCGAGGCCAAGGCTTCCCTGGCCAGCTGCACCGGCTCTGGGTACACCAGCTCCGCCGTCGGCGCGGCGATCGTTGCCGCTGCATCGAGGATTGCTGCCTTGAGTTCCTCGATGCCCTTGTTCTTGGCGGCAACTAGAGGAATGACTGGGCAGCCGAGCCGCTGGGCCAGGCCGTTGATACCGATGGCCAGTTTGCGCTCTGCCGCCATGTCCATCATGTTGAGGGCGACGATCAGGGGCACGCCCATCTCCAGCAGTTGACTGGTGAGATACAGGTTGCGCTCGATGTTGGAGGCATCAACGATGTTGACGATCAGATTGGCCTCACGGGAGAGGATGAAATCGCGGGTGACCTGCTCGTCCAGGCTGGAAGCGGTCAGGGAATAGATGCCGGGGGTATCGATCACCTCGACTTTCCGCCCCTCATCCTGGTACCAGCCGGTCTTGCGGTCCACGGTGACCCCGGGCCAGTTGCCGACCTGCTGCTTCGCCCCGGTCAGGCAATTAAACAGCGTGCTCTTGCCGCAGTTGGGATTGCCGATAACTCCGATGGTGAGAACCTCTTTGCTCATTGGGCTCCCTCCTGCACCAGCAGCGCTTTTGCTTCGTCACGGCGCAGGCTGAGGCTGAAATCCCGAACTGTAATTTCCATCGGATCGCCCATGGGGGCCACCCGGACGACTTTGAAGCGCGTGCCTTTGAGTAGTCCCATGGCCAGCAGTTTTTGCCGATAAGCACTGGTTCCCTTAATAAAACCAACGACGGTGCCGGTCTGTCCTACTGCAATTTCGTTGAGTGTTTTTTCCATTGATCAAACCTTGGTTACGTTTATCTTGAACGCCATGCCGCCACCGAGACCATATCGGCACCCCGACTTCTCGATGAGCACGGCGCCATTGACCTGCTTGTACACCACGAGCAGCTCGTCCTCCACGTTGATTCCCATGCTGAGCAATCGCTCCCGGAGTCGATGCCCGCCGTGTAAACCAACAACCTTGACCACCTCTCCTTCGCCGGCGAGAACTAATGGGTATGCATGGGTCGTGTCGCTCACTGCTCTAGCTCCGGTGTTATTTATGTAACATGAAGACAACTGCCCAATATCAAGGATGTTACTCTTCGTAAAAGGACAACTGCGTTATCTGGCATGGCAAAATCAGTAAAATGAATAAGGTGACGCTTATAGTTTTAGGTAACCTTAAATTAGGCGTTACAAATATCCTTAAAAATGGCTAATGTCAACCTTCTTTTTCGTCATTTACGCAAGCAATGAGATGTTTTTAAAAAAGTTCAGAGGCCGCTCAAAAGTTAGGATCTGTTGCTCCCCCTTTTTTCAATTCCAGCCTGGAGTTTGGCGTTCCATCCCGACTGCAGCTGTTCAAATTTCCGACCAAAACTGTGCGCTCAGAGTGTTGAAACACACCTGTCGACGTTGCGTGCCGTTAGGATTGGATATCCGCGTAAGGTCATTTCTCCGGGAAACCCCGGCAGACGATAATCGTTTTACCGATAGCTTAGGAAGGATCCAGGCCATCGCAACCAGCCATGACCCGAACGACAGCGGCATGTTCGAGCTGAACTTTTAGGGATGAACGCGATCTCTTTATCGAAGGAGTCGGCGTAACTTTTTGCCGGCTTGATGATGGCTGGAGGCATGCGAAAGCGAAGCGCCGGAACATTGGTTCCAACACGCTTGCTTGGCGGATATGTTGAGGGGGGATGACGAAGGTGCCGAACGTATTGTAATGCGAACCCGCCTGATATTGAGGCTATGGAAGACCCCCAAGTCAGGATTTTTTTTTTGCTGCTTGTCGCTATCTGCAGGCAGAGGTGTCTTTGCTCTGCAGATAGGTTTCGAGGCGTTGCTTGTCAGCGCGACAGACGGAACTCTCCGCCAGTTGGTTGATGATAAGAACCAACTGGGCTTGGAGAAATCCATCCATCTCTTTTTTTAGGGAATAGTACATCCAGACACCTCCGCGACGGTCCTGGAGCCATCCGTTTCGTTTCAGGTAGGCGAGATGGCGGGAAACCGTGGATTGCGGCATGTTGAGGGCCTGCATCAGATCGCAGACGCAGTATTCGTTTCCCCCTTGAAGCAGAATGAGAAGGCGCAGTCGGGTTTCATCGGCAAGCGATTTGAAAATTTCAACGGTAGTTTGCATGGGCGCAAGGTACTCCAGAGAAAAAAGACCGTCAACGTTTCTCACTACCATCTTGTAGCAATCCGTTTATCCGGATATATTGATGCTGTCGATTAACCTTTTCAAGGAGGTGACCATGAAGTTGGCTCTAGCCGCGGTATTTGTTTTGCTGTCCGGAAGCGTCGCCTTGGCCGTGGTCGGTGGCGGTGACATCACCTTAACCAACAAAGGAGGAGAAGCAGTCTTTAGCCACGAAACCCATGTGGAGGGTGCCGGTCTTAAGTGTCAGAGGTGCCACGCGAAGCTCTACGCCAATGTCAAGCAGCATAAGGCAGTGACCATGAAGGCCATGGAGCAGGGGAGGTCCTGCGGTGCCTGCCATGACGGCAAGGCCGCGTTCAGCGTCAAGGAAAACTGCGAGAGTTGCCATAAGAAATAAGCCCATCGAAACTAGAGGAGGTAGGGAATGCAGAACGAAGATATTCTGGTTGTGATGCAGAAAGATCTCGAACGGGCGCTGGCGAAGCCCGAGAAGAATCGCCGATGGGCCATGCTGATTGACCTGCGCAAATGCGTCGGCTGCCATGCCTGCACCGTCGGTTGTGTTTCCGAGAACAAGCTGCCGCCCAAGATGTACTACCGCCCGGTCCATGAGTATGAACAAGGCAAATACCCCAAGGTTTCCCGGACCTTTCTTCCCCGGCCCTGCATGCAATGCGACAAACCGCCCTGTGTGGCGGCCTGTCCGGTTAAGGGCAAGGAGGGCGCCACCTGGAAGGAGACAACCGGCCTGGGTGCAGGAGTTGTCATGATCAATTACGAGCAATGCATCGGCTGCGGTGCGTGTGTTCCGGCCTGTCCTTACGATGCCCGGACCATGGATGAAGGCCATTTCCATGGCGAAGGCACTCCGGCCATTCAGAAATACGAGACCATGGCGAGCTACGAATACGGCAAACAGTGGCCGCGCTCCGGCAAGAATCTGCCGGTGGGCACTGCCCGTAAATGCCATTTCTGCGTCCATCGGTTGGCGGCCGGGCAATTGCCCACCTGCATCACCACCTGCATTGGCAGGGCCGGCTACTTCGGCGATGAAAACGATCCCCAGAGCCTGATTGCCCAGGTGAAAAAGGCCAACAAAATCCAGGTGCTCAAACCGGCCAAGAAAACCGCGCCCCGCGTCTACTATGTCGCTACCGAAAAGCTGGAGGTGCTCTATGGCAAATAAAAACTCAAAAACCGTAACCCGCCGCGATTTCCTCAAAACATCGGCCCTGGCCGGTTGCGGCGCCATCGTGGCCACCCATTTCGATTTCGCCCGCGACCTGATCGCCCGGGTTGAGGCCGGTGAGCTGACCCAGGCTGAGGCCTACGAACTGCTCAAAGCGGAAAACACCTTGTATTCCGTCTGCCTCAACTGCAACACCGGCTGCGGCATCAAGGTCAAAATCCTGGATGGTGTGGCGGTCAAGATTGACGGCAACCCGTACAACCCCTTCTGCCTCCATCCCCACCTGGAGATGAAGGAAACACCGGCCAATGCGGTCAAGGTCGACGCAGGACTCTGTCCCAAAGGACAGGCGGGCCACCAGGGCGCCTATGATCCCTACCGGGTGACCAAGGTGCTGAAACGGGTCGGCAAGCGGGGAGAAAACAAATGGCAATCCATTCCTTTCAGCCAAGCCATTGAGGAGATTGTGAGCGGCGGCAAGCTGTTTGCGAATGTTCCTGGAGAAGAAGGGCGCCAAGTAACCGGCCTCAAAGACCTCCACGCCCTGACCGACAGCAAAGCCTTCGAGGAGATGGGCAAGGATGCCGCTGCCCTGCGCAAGAAAAAACCCGAGGAGCGGCAGACGGCCATCGAAGAGTTCAAGACCAAGCATGCCGCCAATCTTGGAGTGCTGATCGATCCCGATCATCCCGACTTCGGACCGAAGAACAACCAATTCGTCTACTTCTGGGGGCGCAAGAAGGCCGGGCGATCCAATTTTGCCGCCGCCTTCACCGGCAGCTTCGGCACCAACAATACCCACGGCCACACCACGGTCTGTCAGGGGTCGCTCTACTTTGCCTGCAAGGCGATGAGCGAGCAATACGAAGGCAACAGTTTCAAGGGCGGCCAGAAATTTTATTGGCAGGCTGACCAGGAGAACAGCGACTACATCCTCTTTGTCGGTGCCAACCTCTTTGACGGCAACTACGGTCCCACCAACCGTACCATGCGGATGACCCAGCGAATGGTCGACGGCCAGTTGAAGATGACCGTGCTCGACCCCCGGTTTACCAAGTTGGCCTCCAAGGCCCAGCGCTGGGTACCGGTGCTGCCGGGTACCGATGCCGCCTTTGCCATGGGCATGACCCGCTGGATTCTGGAAAACAAGAAGTTTGATGCCAAGTTTCTGGCCTGCTGCAAAAAAGCCGCTGCCACGGCGATCAAGGAGTTGACCTGGAGCAACGGCCCTTGGCTGGTGAAGCTCGACAAGGAGGGTAAGCCGGGCAAGTTCCTCCGCGCCCAGGAAATCGGCCTGAAGGCAGCCGAGAAGCGGACTGACAAGGACGGCAAGGAGTTCGATTTCGAATACCTGGTCGCCATCAAGGACGGCAAGCCGTTGGCCTTTGACCCCAACGACGACAAAGAAGCGATCACCGGCGAACTGTTCGTCGATACCGTGCTCAAAGATGCCGAGGGCAAGGAAGTTAAGGTCAAGAGCAGCCTGCAACTGATGCTGGAAACAGCCAAGGAAAAAACCATTGCCGAATACGCCACCCTCTGCGGCGCCGACGCCGCCACCATCGAGGCAGTGGCCAAGGAATTCACCAGTCATGGTAAGAAGGCCTGCGTCGATGTCCATCGGGGACCGGCCCAGCATACCAACGGATTTTACAACATCGCCTCGTTCATGAACCTCAACCTGCTGATCGGCAATTTCGACTGGAAGGGCGGGATGATCGCCGCCTCGACCTTCAATGTCGACGGTACCAGCAGCAGTAGCGATAAACAGCCGTTCAATTTCAAAAAGATCGGCCCGAAAGGCTTGAAGCCCTTCGGCACCTCGATCATTCGCCACGATATCAAGTACGAGGAATCCACCCTGTTCAAGGGCAAGGAGTCCTATCCGGCCAAACGCAACTGGTGGCCGATCTCCTCGGATGTCTACGAGGAAATCCTGCCTTCGATTGCCGATGGCTATCCCTACCAGGCCAAGGTGGTTTTCTCTTACATGGGGGCGCCGACCTATTCCCTGCCGGCGGGGCATACTCAGATCAAGGCCCTGCTCGATCTCGACAAGCTGCCGCTCTACATCGCCAGCGACATCGTCATCGGGCCGACCTCGATGTATGCCGACTACATCATCCCTGATCTCCACTACCTGGAACGCTGGGAATTCCAGGGGTCCCATCCCAACATGCCGGTGCGCATCCAGCCGGTGCGCCAGCCGGTGATCGCCTCGCCCAACGAGGTGGTGACGGTGTTCGGTCAGGAGCAGCCGATCTCCTACGAGACCTTCTGGCTCGCCCTGGCGGAAAAACTCGGCTTTAAGGGCTTTGGCACGAACGGCTTCGGCGAGGGCCAGGATTTCACCCGGCCAGATGACTTTTACATCCGCATGGTGGCCAATATCGCCCTGGACCGCAAGGAACCGGTGGCTGATGCGAGTCAGGAGGAGATCGATCTGTTCCTGAAGTCACGTCGTCACCTGCCCAAGAACGTCTTTGACGCCGAGCGCTGGCAAAAGATCGCCGGAACCGCCTGGCCCAAGGTGGTCACCGTGCTCAATCGGGGTGGCCGCTTCGACAGCCAGGGCGCCACTTACAAGGGTGACCAGGTGGCCAACAAGTACGGCAAGCAGATCAATCTTTACCAGGAGAAAACGGCCGGCTGCAAAGACGCCTTTACCGGCAAGTCTTACTACGGCCTGGCCCGTTATGTGCCGGTGGCCGACACCCTGGGCAATGAGCCGACCAAGCTCAGTGAAGGTTTTCCGCTCCATCTCATTACCCAACGGGATATCCGCCATACCAAGGCGCGGACGATCACGCATCCCTATCTCACCGACCTTATGCCGGAGAACGGCATCATACTCCACACCAGCGATGCCAAGAAGCTGGGGGTCAAGACCGGGGATCAGGTGAAAGTTCTCTCGGCCACCAACCCCGAGGCCGTCTGGGATCTGGGCAACGGCAACACCAAGCCGATGATCGGCAAGGTTCAGGTCACCGAGACCATCCGTCCCGGCGTGGTCACCTTTACCCTTGGCCACGGCCACTGGGATTCGGGGGCCGTGGATGTCACCATTGATGGTAAACTGGTCAAGGGAGATAAGAAGCGGGCGGGGGGCGTCCATGCCAATGCCGCCATGTGGGTTGATCCCCACCTGAAAAATACCTGCATGATCGATAAGGTCGGCGGCAGCGTCTCGTTCTATGACACCAAGGTGAAACTGGTCAAAGTGTAAGGTTCCATCGTTTCAACCACAGAATAATGGGCTGCCTTCGGGCAGCCCATTTGCTTTTGCGGCTTCCCCCTGACAGTATCGCTGACAAACGATTTTCTCATCAAATCTTGATCGCATGCGCATCTGTGCGCGGTTAATTGCTTGAAGGGGATTGACTCATCCGTCTAGGCGGATTAATACAGTAAACGTAAATCGCGTGAAATGCTTCCCGTCCGGATTACTTCCTGAATAGTCTGCACCAAAGGATGTGTTATGAGCCAGCAACCCAAACAACTCGGTTTCCTCGACCGGTTTCTCACCCTATGGATCTTTCTTGCCATGTTCACCGGGGTTATGCTCGGCTATACCATCCCCGGGGCGCAGGGCGTGATCAACGCCTTTCAGGTGGGCACCACCAACATCCCCATTGCCATCGGCCTGATCATGATGATGTATCCGCCCCTTGCCAAGGTCAAATACGAGCAGTTGGGGCAGGTATTCCGCAATTTCAAGGTGCTGACCCTTTCCCTGGTCCAGAACTGGGTGATTGGCCCGGTGCTGATGTTTCTGCTGGCCATCACCTTTCTCTCGGGGCAGCAACATTACATGGTTGGACTCATCCTCATCGGTCTGGCCCGCTGCATTGCGATGGTCATCGTCTGGAACGATCTGGCCGACGGCGACACCGAGTACTGTGCGGGCCTGGTGGCCTTCAATTCGATCTTTCAGGTGCTGTTTTTCTCTCTCTACGCCTGGATTTTCATCACCGTCATCCCCGGCTGGTTCGGGCTGGAGGGCTCGGTAGTCGATGTCTCCATCGGCGAGATTGCCTGGTCGGTGTTCATCTATCTGGGCATCCCCTTTATTGCCGGCATGCTGAGCCGGTTGATCGGTATCAAAATCAAGGGCAAGGACTGGTATGAAACAGTGTTTATCCCCCGGATCAGTCCGCTGACCCTTATTTTCCTCCTCTTCACCATCCTGGTAATGTTCTCGCTCAAGGGTGAGTACATCGTGCAACTGCCGCTCGATGTGCTGCGCATTGCCTTGCCCCTGACCATTTATTTCCTGGTGATGTTCGCGGTTTCCTTCTATCTCTCCATGCGTGCCGGGGCAACCTACGAACAGACTGTCACTTTGAGTTTCACCGCCGCCTCCAACAACTTTGAGTTGGCCATCGCCGTGGCCATCGCCGTGTTCGGCATCAACTCCGGCGAGGCCTTTGCCGCAGTCATCGGTCCCCTGGTCGAGGTGCCGGTGCTGATTGGGCTGGTCAATGTGGCCTTGCGGTTGAAAAAGAAATATTTTCCCCATGAACGCAACACGCTCACCGGAGTTTGCCATGTCCGAACGAAGCAATAAGACGACTATCCTTTTCCTTTGCACCGGCAACTCCTGCCGCAGTCAGATGGCCGAGGGTTGGGCGCGGCACCTGCGGGCGGATGTCATTGAACCGTATTCCGCCGGCATCGAAAAACACGGGTTGAATCCGTACGCGGTCAGCGTCATGGCCGAGGCGGGCGTTGATATTTCAAGGCAATGCTCAAAGCTGATTGAAGAAGTGCCGGTTGCGGCTTTCGATTACGTCATTACCCTCTGCGGTCATGCCCATGAAACCTGTCCTTACTTTCCGGGGCGGACTGTTCACCGGGGGTTTCCCGATCCCCCTGAACTGGCGAAAAATGCTTCTTCTGAGGAGGAGGTCCTTCAGGCATACCGCATGGTCTGCAATCAGATCCGGGAGTTTGTCGAATCCTTGCCTGAAAGCCTCGCGGAGTAGGCACTGCTGTTGGTAGCACCAGCTTCCGCTGGTATTGCTTGTCACGGGAGGTCGGCCAATGGCGTTTGTTGCCAGTGAATTTTTCTTTGCGGAGGGCAAGAGAATGTTGCCTTTCCAGCCGAAATGGTTACTCTTCAGGCGAGACAATAAAGAGACTATTCACACCATGAAGGAGAAAGCTGACATGCAAACGCAGATAGGAACACGTGATATAACCCTGGCTCAGGCAAGACAGGAGGCCTCGACCATCTTTCTGGCCAAGGTGTTCAACTGGATGGCCGTCGGGCTTGCCATTACCGGCGGGGTGGCCTTTTTCATTGCCGAGTCGGGCATCGTCAAGACGTTGATAGCCAGTCCGATTTTCTTCATCCTGGTGCTGGCCGAATTGGGCATGGTCTTTTTTCTCTCTGCCCGAATCGATAAACTGCAGCCGAGTACAGCTACCGGCCTGTTTGTCGGCTATGCGGTTCTCAATGGCCTGACCTTATCCACCATCTTTTTAGCCTATACCCATGCCTCCATTGCCGCCACCTTCTTGGTTACAGCCGGTATGTTCGCGGCTATGGCGGTCTACGGCTTGGTCACCAAGCGGGATCTTTCCGGTATGGGCTCGTTCATGTTCATGGGCCTGATCGGCATCCTGCTGGCGTCGGTCGTCAACATCTTCTTGAAAAGTTCGGGCTTATACTGGGCTATTTCCGCCATCGGCGTGCTGGTTTTTGTCGGTTTGACCGCCTATGACGTGCAGAAGATTAAAAATATGGGTGAGGAGGGGATCATGCAGCAAGGGGAGGGCGCCATCCGCAAGGGAGCCATATTGGGCGCCTTGGCCCTGTATCTGGACTTCATCAATTTGTTCCTGATGCTGCTGCGCTTCTTCGGTGGTAGTCGCGATTAATCAAGTCACCTTTTTTGAGTGTCAAACAAAGGGATCGACTCTGTCGATCCCTTTGTTTTTAGATGAAGAGCCGCTCCTGCCGGGGATTTTTCCTTTTTCTGCTTGACGCTTATAAGTGAACATTATAATGTCGTTCAATTTAATTGTTTCCAGCCGCTCGGGCGGTTTGGGGTGAAGAGAAGCGCACATATTTTATGTGTCATTTATCAAGTTCTGGGAGGTGTTGCGTTATGTCTGTTTATGTTATTGGTCACAAAAGTCCGGATACCGATTCTGTCACTGCCGCCATTGCGTATGCTGAATTGATGAAAGCCAAAGGGGAAGATTATATTCCCGTTATGTCAGGAAAGTTGAATCCGGAGACCGAAGTCGTTCTCAAGCAGTTCGGTTTTGCCGCTCCGGAGATTATGACCGACGCCACCGGGAAGAAAGTTGCACTCGTTGATCATAGCGATTTGGCCCAGGCTCCGGATAACCTTAGTGCCGGCGAGGTTGTGGCCGTGGTTGATCATCACAAAATCGGTGATGTCACCACCAACCAACCGATTTTCTTTTGCAACATGCCGGTCGGCTGTACCTGCACCGTCCTCAAGGTTCTCTATGATCTGGAAGGCGTGGCGGTTGCTCCTAAGGTTGCTGGAATTATGCTTTCCGCGATCCTCAGCGATACCGTCAACTTCAAATCCCCGACCTGTACCCCTGCCGACAAGAAGGCCGTGGCTGAGCTGGCTGCCATCGCCGGCATCAAGGACACCGACGCCATCTTCATGGAGATGCTCAAGGCAAAAAGCGCAGTGGCCGGCGTTCCTGCCATGGAACTGCTGCATCGTGACTACAAGGATTTCGACATGAAGGGCAAAAAGGTTGGCGTTGGCCAACTGGAGCTTGCCACCTTGGATCAGGTTGCCGATATGCGCGAGGCCCTGTTGGGCGCCATGAAAGAGCAGAAGGGCAGTGAGCGTCACTCGGTTCTGCTGATGCTCACCGACGTTGTCAAGGAAGGCACTGATCTGGTGGTTCTCTCCGACGACCCGGCGATGATCGAGGCAGCTTTTGGCGCCAAACTTTCCAACAATTCCATGTGGATTGACGGCATGATGAGCCGCAAGAAACAGACCGTCCCGAATTTGCAGAAGGCTTTCGGCTGCTAAGTCGAGCTTTTCTCCGTGCATAAAAAAGGCCGCCCTTGGGCGGCCTTTTTTATGTTCTCTCGATCGGTTACCGTGTTTGTCCGTGCTGCAGTTTATCGATGCTTCGCTGGGTCTGTCTGACCAATGCTTCGATCTCGGGATCGCTGACCAGGGACTGCTTGAGCGCGATGAAGCGGTTGGCATAGGTCGACGCCGGTTGATCCTTTTCCCCAACCTGTGGTGACAAGGCCCCCTCGCTCCATTTGCCATGGCCGTTCCAGTCAATATCCATAACTCCCAGGTATTTACCACGAATCTCGGTTTGGGCGATCAGGGTCTTGTTGACCACTGTAGGGGTCATGTTGCCGATGGCATGGCCTGCCTGGAGGATCAGGTCGATGGAGCTGTGCTTTCGAGCTATCTCCATGTTTTCCGATAAAGCATAGTTGGACAGAAGCAGGACGCAAGCGACATCTTTTTCAATCCTGGCCAATGCCTCCGGCAGTGCGCTGCGCCAGTCCACTACCTGAAATTCTCCCGGTTCGTTGGGGAAGGCAGTGTGGTCAGTGAGCGCCAGGATCGCTATCTTGACGCCGCCCGCCTGTCGATGAAGAATTGGAGTGAACAAGGGCTGATGCGAGGCAGGGTCGACGAGGTTGAGTGAAAGCCAGGTGAAAGCCGGTGGTTTTTGAGATTGCCTGAGGAAGGCGAGACCTGCCGCCAAGTCCCGTGCGCCGATGCCGACAAAAGTGGCGCCCATCTTCTGGTTGGCTTGGAGGACGCCATCGGCGGCAATCTTTGATGTTTCAGCTGTGCCTGGCTCTAATTGATCCATTTTGAAGAGCAGGTTGCCGCCGGTGACAACCAGTGCGGGATACTGTGGATCGTTGACCAGGCTCTTGATGAGGAAAGATTTTTTGGACAGACCGCCCAATTTACCGCTGCCTCAGCCGCAGCCGTCCAGCTCACCCAGGTTATCATTGGCGTAGATGAGTCTGAATGCGGCGGCGTTAGCCGTTGCCCCGGCAAGCAGCACAAGGATCGGTAACATCAGGAGAAAGGGCAGGATTAGTGGTCTACTCGGTTGGTGTTTTTTTTCCATGTTGTTGTGCTCGTTGTTTGAGGAGGAGTTTCCATTTAGTGAGCCGGTCTTTGATGACCGCCTCGTAGCCGCGGTTGGTTGGTTCATAATAGACGGTATTGGCCAGTTCCGTAGGCAAATGCTCCTGCAGGACAAGGCCGTCACGATCATCGTGGGCATACTGATAGCCCCGGCCGTAACCGAAATCCTTCATCAGCGAGGTCGGGGCATTGCGCAGATGGAGGGGGACCGGCAGCGAACCGGTCCGTTGAATGTCCGCCCGAACTTTGTGATAACAAGCATAGGCGGCATTGCTTTTGGGGGCCGTGGCTAGGTAGACCGCGGCCTGGATCAGTGCCAGTTCGCCCTCCGGAGTTCCCAGCATGTGATAGGCCTCCCGGCAATTGAGGGCAACCTGTAGGGCCTGCGGATCGGCATTGCCGATATCCTCGGAGGCAAAACGAATCATCCTGCGGGCAAGGTAGAGGGGATCCTCGCCGCTGGCGAGCATTCGTCCCAGCCAGTAGACCGCGCCGTCCGGGTCACTGTCGCGCAGACTTTTATGCAGGGCCGAGATGAGATTGTAGTGCTCCTCGCCCGAGGCATCATAGCGCAGGGTCTTTTGCTGCAGGGTTTCAAGGACGCAGGTTGTGGAGATGGTCCGCGCCCCGTCTGTGGCCGGCTCCTGCCGTCGCAGCGCCTCCAGGGTGAGAGAAGCGGCTGTTTCCAGGTAGTTCAGTGCACGGCGGCAATCGCCGTCTGCCGCCTCAGCGAGCAGGCGTAAGGCCTGGTTTTCGATATCCAGATGCTGTTCACCCAGCCCGTTAACAGTGTCGGTCAGTGCCCGTCGGACCACCTGTTGAAGATCCTCGGATCGCAGGGGGGCAAGCAGGAGGACTTGGCACCGGGAGAGCAAGGGAGCGGTTATTTCAAACGAGGGATTTTCCGTCGTGGCCCCAATCAGGGTCAAAAGACCGCTTTCCACATGGGGGAGGAAGGCATCCTGCTGGCTCTTGTTGAACCGGTGTATCTCGTCAACAAAGAGGATGGTTGGCTTGGGGCTCTGCTCCCGGAGCGATTTTGCCTGCTCGACGATCTGACGGATTTCCTTGACCCCGGAAAGCACGGCGGAAAAAAAGACGAATTGCGCGGAAACAGCCTGGGCAAGAATAGTGGCCAAGGTTGTTTTTCCGGAACCGGGAGGCCCCCAGAGCACCAGGGAGGGGATGGCGCCGCCGTCGATCAGTTGGCGAAGAAACTTCCCCTGGCCAACCAGATGCTCCTGGCCGACGAAATCCTCGAGGCGTCTTGGCCGCATCCGCTCGGCGAGCGGCCTATGTGGTGGCTTGTGTTCAGGCATGGCCATTTATACCCCAGTGTGCGGAAAATGGATAGGCGCGAGAGGCTATTGCCGCCATTTCCGGCCTATTGCTTGCCTTGCCCCCTCCATAATGGTACCATGGAACCATAAAAAAGATGGAATTCATCCCCACGAGAGCTGGCATGCACACTGTTGTTGTTCTCTATACCTTCGACGACCTCCAGGCCGAAGCTATTGTCTCGGCCCTTCCTTGGCTGCAGGTGATCCGTTGCCGGGAGGAAGAGGAACTCACGGCGATTTGCCGCGCCCAGGAGTTGTGCCTGGCGTTGCTCGTGGATGATCCTCCTCGTGTTGATGGCCGCCGGATTTTTGCCGATCTGGGTGCTGCCCAGCCGGGACTTGCCGGTGTTTTGTTTTCAGCCGCGGTTGACACGGCACTCCTGCATGGGGCGCTGGAGGCAGGTTTTTCCGGTTTGGTCGAGCTGCCGGTCAACCCGGCGCACGTCACCCGCGTGGTCAACCAAGCGCTGGAGCGATACAGGTTGCAGCAGGAAAATACCCGGTTACGGACCCTGATCCCCCTGTACAGCCTGGGCGAGCAGTTTGTGGCGGCGTCCACCGAGCAGGAGATTCATGATCTGCTGCTTGATGCGGTCGACCGGCAGACCGGCGCAAGTCACATCTCGGTAATGTTGTATGATCCACAGGAAAACTGCCTCCGCATCGCCGCTTCACGCGGCATGGATGCCGCCCTGGTGCAATCGATCAGGCTTCAGCCG
>JBBQCO010000040.1:0-25198 GCA_038318785.1 Desulfobulbales bacterium
CTGGTCCCGCTGGCCAAGGGTGAGAAACTCGGCGCTTTCGGCCTGACCGAGCCCTCCGCCGGCTCCGATGCAGGCGGCACCAAAACCACCGCCACCCGCGACGGCAACGACTGGATCCTCAACGGGTCCAAGATCTTCATCACCAACGCCGGCGAGGCCGAGACCTATGTCGTCCTGGCACGGAGCGACAAATCTGCGGAAAAACATCGCGGCATCAGCGCCTACATCGTCGAAAAGGGTACCCCCGGCTTTTCTTTTGGCAAGAAAGAGGCTAAAATGGGCATCCGGTCCTCACCCACCATGGAGCTGGTCTTCGAGAACTGCCGTATCCCCGGCGACAATCTGCTGGGCCAGGAAGGTCAGGGATTCAAGGTGGCGATGAAAACTCTGGACGGCGGCCGTATCGGCATCGCCGCCCAGGCTCTCGGCATTGCCCAGGGCGCCCTTGACGCTGCCCTTGCCTACACCAAAGAGCGCGAGCAGTTCAACAAACCGATCGCCGCCTTCCAGGGCGTTTCCTTCCAGCTGGCGGACATGGCTACCCAGATCGAGGCCGCCCGCCTGCTGATCTACAACGCTGCCTATCGCGCCAGCGCCGGTCTTTCCTATTCCCAGGAATCGGCCATGGCCAAACTCTTTGCCTCTGAGACCGCGATGCGGGTCACTACCCAGTCGGTCCAACTCCACGGCGGATATGGGTACACCCGGGAATTCCCGGTCGAGCGGATGATGCGTGACGCCAAAATCACCGAGATCTACGAGGGCACAAGTGAAGTCCAGCGCGTAGTTATCGGTGCCACTTTGACCCGATGACCAACCGAGATCGCTCAGTGCGATCTCGGCACCTAACCTGTTGATGAGAAACGAGAAGAGAGTGTCGGCGCAAGCTGCCTCTCTTCTTCTGTAAAAGCATGGAACACGACGTTTGTTTGTGTGAAGGAAGGGGGAGGCTGGATGGAGTTTACCCGTGAAATATATTGGAATGTCGGTCATGGGTTCACAACCTTGGCGCCCATGTACGGCCTGTTGCTGGTGGCTTTGACTGTCTTTGTGTTAGGATTTCTCAAGCGAATCAAGGTCTACCGCCTCGGGCAACCTTTGGACCGAACCAGCCAGCGGGGAGAACGGATCAAACTGATGCTGGAGAACGTACTCCTGCAGACCAAGGTGTTCCGAGTTCCGGGTTCGGGAACGGCGCATGCGCTCTTTTTCTGGAGTTTTTTCGTCCTGGTTATCGGCACCTCGCTGATTGTCGCCCAGGCGGATTTTACTGACCTGTTTTTCGGGGTCAAGTTTCTCAAGGGAACCTTTTACAAACTGTTTTCCCTGACGCTCGATCTCGCCGGCATGGTGGCCATCGTCATGCTGGCCGGGCTCCTGGTGCGCCGCTACCTGGTGCGTCCGGAGGGATTAGTCACCAAGGGCGATGACGCCCTCATGCACGGGCTCTTGTTCGCCATTCTCATCACCGGTTTTCTCATCGAGGGCGCCCGGATGGCGGTGACCGAGATGGGCACGCCCCTGGCTGGCTGGTCACCGGTCGGACTGGTGGTCGCCAAGCTGCTTACCGGTGTTGGCGAGCCGGGTCTGCGGACCCTGCACATCGGCCTCTGGTGGTTCCACCTCCTGCTGGCGCTCGGTTTTGTCGCGGTCATTCCCTTCTCCAAATTTCGCCATATCGTCACGACCAGTGCCAACGCCTTTTTGGCTGACAGGGGGCCCACCGGCAAACTGACCACGGTCAACCTGGAGGACGAAAACACCGAGAAATTTGGTGCCAACGAACTGACCGATCTGCGCTGGAAGGATATCTTCGACGCCGATGCCTGCACCCTGTGTAAACGCTGCCAGGATCGCTGCCCGGCCTTTACCACCGGCAAACCATTATCGCCGATGCGACTGGTCAACCAGATCGGCGAGATCGCCTTTACCGACCCGCAGGCCAATCTCATTGACACCATTGGCCGCGAGGCCATCTGGGCCTGCACCACCTGCCGGGCCTGCCAGGACATTTGCCCGGCCTCGATTGAGCACGTGGATAAAATCATCGAGATGCGACGCAACCTGGTGCTGATGGAAGGCGAATTCCCCGGCGACGAAGTCATGGCCGCCATGGAACAGACGGAGGTCAACGGCAACCCGCTGGGTATGGGCTATGCCTCCCGCGGTGACTGGGCCATAGACTTAGGCATCAAGACCCTGGCCGAGGATTCGGAGGTGGATCTTCTTTACTTTGTCGGCTGTTACGCCTCCTTTGATAAACGCAACATTGCCGTGGCTAAAAGCTTTGTCAAACTCTGCCAGGCCGCCGGGGTAAAAATCGGCATCCTCGGGAAAGAAGAAAAATGCTGCGGCGAGCCGATGCGCAAGATGGGCAACGAATACCTCTATCAGACTCTGGCCATGGAGACGGTGGAGATCATCAAGGGGTATGGCGTCAAGAAAATCGTCACCACCTGCCCCCACTGTTTCAACACCCTAACCAAGGATTATCGCGATTTTGATTTTGATATCGAGGTCCTGTCTCATGCCGTTTTTCTCGAGCAGTTGATCGCCTCCGGCAGGTTGCCGATCAAGGCCGAAAGCTTTGCTTGCACGTACCACGATTCCTGTTATCTCGGACGACATAACGACATCTACGATGCCCCGAGAAACCTGATTCGAGCAGCTGGGGGGCAAATCACCGAGATGGCCAAGCACCGTGATCAGGCCTTCTGCTGCAGCGCCGGCGGTGGCCGAATCATGGCCGAAGAAAAGCTCGGCGAGCGGATCAACATTAAACGGATACAGATGGCGGTGGCCACCGGGGCCAACCAATTGCTGTCCAACTGCCCTTTCTGCCTGACAATGTTTGAGGACGGCGTTAAGGGCGCCAATGTCGAGGAACAGGTACGACCAAGAGACATTGCCGAGATTCTTGCCGAAAGGCTGTGAGAATCGCCCACGTATCGAAGAGTACATTAAATAATATCTAGTCTGACTGCTGGAGGAGAGCGATGAAAATACTGATCTGCATCAAACAGGTTCCGGACATGGAATCCAAATTCAAAATCAACGGCGAGGGCAACTGGTATGATCGGGCTGACCTGGCCTGGCGCATGAACGAATACGATGAGTATGCCGTCGAGCAGGGCGTACGCCTCAAGGAACAGGTGAAGGATGCTGATCTGACCGTACTCTGCATCGGCCCGGATCAGGTGACCGAGACCATGAAGAAGGCCTTGGCCATGGGTTGCGACCGCGGCGTGCACATCGCCGACGCCGATTCCTATAAGCGGGAGCCCATCGAAATCGCCTCGATGATCGCCGGCTTTGCCAAGGACAAGAACTTTGATATCATTTTCACCGGCATGCAGTCGCAGGACCGGGGCAGCGCTCAAGTGGGCGTCATGGTCGCCGAACTGCTCGGCATCCCGGCGATCACCACCATTGTCGGCTTTGCCTTTGACAATGGCACGGTCCAGGTCAAGCGTGAGCTGGAGGGCGGCAGCAAAGCCTTAGTTTCGTCCCCTACCCCAATAGTACTCACCTGCCAACTGGGTCTGAATACACCGCGCTACCCCACCCTGCCCAACATCATGAAGGCCAAGAAAAAGGAATTGCTGAGCTTGTCACCAGATACCGGCGGTATTGGTCCGCGTCAGGAGACGGCGGCCTTCTATTTTCCGGAGAAAAAAGGCGGCGGCCTTGTGCTTGAGGGCGACGTCGCCGAACTGGCCGACAAATTGATCCAATTGCTCAAAGAAAAAACCGGCGTTTTGGCCTAGGAGACACCAATGAAGACCTTACTTGTGGCGGAATTCCGGGAAGGAAAACTGCGTGCCGAATATACCCAACTCATCGCCTTTGCCCAACAACAGCAGACCGAAGCAGCCATGTTTGTCGTCGGCAGCAGTGCCGAGCTGCCCCGATTCAATGGCACGCTCTATCTGGCGGATGTTGCACAATACGGCGAATATAACCCCACCGTGCATAAACAACTGCTCCTTGAGATCATCGCCAAGGAACAACCGGAGCAGATCGTCTTTCTGCACTCATCCTACGGCTGGGATCTCGCCCCCCGGATCGCTGTGGCCCTTAAAGCAGCCCAGATAGCCGAGGTCGTCGCCATTGAGGAGGGCCTGCCGGTCATCCCGGTGTGCAATGCCAAACTGCGGCGGAAAATCAAAGTGACAACCACCCAAACTGTCCTGACCCTCCAGGCTGGTGCCTTCGGCTTGGACGAGGAGCCAGCCGGCACTCCGACAGTCGTATCGATTGAGACGGCTGCCAGCGGCAAGGTGCAGTGCACCGGTTATGAGGCGGCAACGATTGGAGGTGTGGACCTGACCAAGGCCGAGGTGATCGTCAGCGCCGGCCGCGGTGTGGGCAAGCCGGAAAACGTTGCCATGGTGCAGGCTCTTGCCCAGGCTCTGGGCGGTGAATATGGCGCCAGCCGGCCGGTGGTCGATTCCGGCTGGGTTGACCACAATCGTCAGGTCGGCACCACCGGCAGCACGGTCACTCCGAAGCTTTATGTCGCCTGCGGCATTTCCGGCGCGATCCAGCACCTGGCCGGGATGAAAAAATCCGATTTTATTGTCGCGATCAATACCGACAAGGATGCCCCCATCGGCGAGGTGGCCAATGTCCTCGTGGTGGCCGATCTCAAGCAATTCCTGCCGGTTCTGACCGAAAAGCTCAAGGCTCGGTAAAGGGCCTCCCCATCCGCCGGTCGGAAGGTAAAGGGCGATTTCACCGGCCGCCGATAAACTACCTCTGCTTCCCATTCATCGCGCAGGCTGACTGCAGTCTGCGCGATTTTTTATTTCCGAGCCCGCCTCCGTTCTTCCTTGTCTCATAACTTGTCCCCAAGCGGTGCCGGCCGGTCCGGTGCACTCCTTTGACTCATCGCCCCAGGCGATATTCGTTTCCTCTTTTTTATCCAACAATAGGTCGGCTCAACGACCGTGCCCTGCCGAACTGGTACAGGGTTAGAACTTAAGAGGAGTCGGTTTGCACAATACAAAAAAAGCCGCTTCCCTTGGCGGGAAGCGGCTCGAACAAAAAAACTGTGGAGGATACAGGTCAGTCTTCGACGACCTCAATGCCTTCCAGCTTCCACTCTTCGGTACGGATCGGCCGCGCCCAGGTCCACTTCTCGGCAAATTTCACTGGTTCGGTCATACTTCCTTCCACCACAGCGCCGGTTTTTTCGTCAACGGTGTAATCAAGCAGATTGGCGGTGAATAGCACGGTTAGAAAATCCTCACCGTTGTCGCTTCCGGCACCCACTATCTCGACCTTACGCACTGCGATGCTCTCCAGTTTGTTGCTCTGCCCCAATTCCTGCATTTTGGCAAAATGGCGGTCGTATTCCTCAGCCAATTGATTCCCGAGCAGATGGCGGTAGGCGGTGAGATCTTTTCGCATCCAGCCGGCCTGCACCTTGAAGAAAACATCCGAAGCCACTTCGAGAAAATATTTTTCGTCATACCCCGGATCGTTTAGGCGAATTTCAGCGAGACCCTGCTCAAGTGTGTTGGTTGCGCCAAGAGGAGCCAAAGGCGGCACCGGTGGAACAGGAGGCATTGAACTGCCGCCGAATTGACCAGCTCCTCCCTGAAACAGGTTGGGCGAGGACGGTGGTTGATAGCCGGAGTTGGAAGGGGCCGCTGGTCGATTGGTAAAACGCTTGTACAGAAAATAGCCCACACCACCCAGGAGAAGCAGTGGCAAAATGCCCATGCCGCTGCCACTTGCGCCAAAAAGGCTGCCGAATAACATCCCGCCAATGGCGCCACCAAGAAGACCACCCATCAGTCCGCGACCGAAACCACCGGGTTGCTGTGGCATCTGCTGTTGCCTTTGCTGGCCAAACTGGCTGGGCGCCTGCTGAGGGGACGGCTGGCTGGAAGGGCTGCTGAAGGAGCGGCCACCGGACTTGGAACGTGCATCGGCATAATCTGCTGTTATTCCGGCCTCCATGAAGGTCATCGCGAAAAAAACGAGCAGAAAGGGGGTACATCGTTTCATAATTGCAAGCATAGTCATTCTTCCGTAAATACATTATGGGTTAGGCGAAAAGGATTCCGCCGGGACACACACAGGGCTTTTCAGTCCATCAATCCAGCCCTGTTAACGCTAAATTAGACATATTGTAATTGCAGCGGCCTCGTTGTCAAGACATTCCGGTTGACAACATGGGTGCAGGCCGTCCTTTCCCCCTCCATATCGATGGACCCACATACGTGACCCGATGCTAGCCAAATGAACCGTGAAGACCTGCTCGAAGGGGAGCTAATTCCGATAGCCAATGGTCCTTCCGGCCAGTTGGATACTCTGTCGCTGGTGCTCTCAGCTGTGGGCATTGATCATTGGCAAGATCATGACGCCGGCCGCTTGCTGGTGGCCGCAGACGATGCCCCCTCTGCCCTTTACCACCTGAACCAGTATCGCCAGGAAAACCTCAACTGGCCGCCTCCACCGCCACCGCGTCAGACCATGTCGACACAGGCCCAGCCCACTCTCCCCCTGATGGTCTTGCTCGCTCTTTTTTTCGCCCATACCGGTCAGTGGTCGTCGGGAAGCGCCTGGTTTGTGCAGGGGGCAATTGACAGTGCGGCTCTTCTCAACCACGGAGAATGGTGGCGGCTGATCACGGCCCTGACCCTCCATGCCGACCTCTCCCACCTTCTCGGCAATTGCCTTATAGGTGGCCTGATCATTGATTTGCTCAGCCGGATAATCGGCTATGGCCAATCCTGGTTGCTCGTGATTCTCACCGGTTCAATCGGTAATCTCTGCAATATCCTAATCCGGCAGCAACCACATCTTTCTGTTGGATTTTCCACCTCGGTATTCGCGGCCATCGGCCTGTTGACCGGCTTGCAACTGGGCAAATCTGCGATCCGCTCATACAAGGAATTACTGCTGCCTTTGGGAGCCGGTGCTGGTCTCCTGGCTTTTCTCGGCAGCGAAGGAGTGCGGACCGATTTGGGAGCGCATCTTTTTGGTTTTGCCAGCGGCATCGGAGGAGGTTGGTTGCTCACTCGCGCCGGACTGATTAAACGATTTCGGTCGCCAGCACTTCAAACTCTGCAATTGTCCCTGGCGCTGGCCCTCCCCCTCCTTGCCTGGATATGGGCCTTCCGCTGAACAGAGGTCGATGCCCGGCCATCTGCCTGCGAGCTCAAAAAAATGATTTCCCTGAACCAATCTTGTTTGACGTAGCCGGGAGGAGTGCATAGTGTAGTGCCGTTTACTCCTCACCACACTGAACACGCTTAACGAGCCCCTGTTCTATAGTGGCCGTCTGTCAACCTTTCTCAGTCCAACCGATGGAGCCGTATCCATGCCGATGAACGAACAACCGCCCTGGGGCAAGAAAAAGAAACCATCCGGGCCGGAAGACCTGCTCGCTATGCTCATTCAAAAAATACGGGATACCTTTGCCGGGGTGGGCCAAGGAACACCACAGAGCAGCGGATCTGGTGATCAGCCGCCCGAGGCGGCGCCCAATGTATTTGCCGGAGCCGGCAAAATTGTGGCGATTGTCGCAGCGGGCCTAGTTCTCCAAGGTGTTTTTTCCAGTTTTTTCACTATCAAACCAGGCGAAGTCGGTATTCTCCTTCGCTTTGGGCAATACACCCGCACTACCCTGCCCGGTCTCAATTTCAAGATTCCCTATGTGGATGAGCTGACCAAGGTGGATGTAGAAAGCGTGCGCAAAGAGGAATTCGGTTTTCGCACCCGCACCCCTGGTGCCGGTACTGCATTAGATCGCAAGGGATACGACATGGAATCCTTGATGCTTACCGGCGACAAGGACGTGATCGAGGTGGCTTGGATTGTGCAATATAAGGTCAGCGACCCGGTCAGCTATTTGTTCAAGGTCCGCGATGTCGCCCAAGCGGTTCGCGACGCCTCGGAAACCGTGACCCGAAGAATCGTCGGCAACATGGATTTTGACTATGTCCTGGGCAACCGCGAGGTGTTGGCGGCCAATGCCAAGCAGGAACTACAAGCCCAAATGGACCGACTGGAAGCCGGCGTCAACATCGTCACCCTCCAATTACTCGACATTAACCCGCCGGAACAGGTCAAGCCGGCGTTCAATGAGGTTAACGAGGCCGACCAGGATATGAAACGGCTGGTCAACGAGGCCGAAGAAACCTACAACAAGGTCATTCCCAAAGCGCGCGGTAGCGCCAAGCAGATCGTTGAAGAAGCCCACGGTTATGCCGCCGAGCGGATCAACCGGGCTAACGGTGAAACCAATCGCTTCAATGCGATCGTCAAAGAGTACCAGGGGGCTGAAGAGGTGACCCGTCAGCGATTGTACCTTGAGGCTATGGAAGACATCCTGCCGCGGGTGGACCATGTCTATGTCATGGACAAAAGCCAGCAGAACATTCTACCGCTCTTTGACCTCACCAGAAAAATGGCCAAAGAGCAGCCTCCCGCAACGGCTAAATAATTAATGTCATTTGATGCCGACAGCTTTTCATCCACTTTAACGAAGACGACCTCATGAATAAAATCATTCGTATCTTTTTCTTGTTTGCTCTGGCCGGCATTGCTATCACTGCCTGGGACGGTTTTTTTATCCTCCCGGAAGGACAACAGGCAGTCATTACCCAGTTTGGTCGCCCCGTAGGCGAACCGGTGATCAAGGCCGGTCTCAAATTTAAGACGCCTTTTATTCAGGTTGTCCAATATTTTGACAAACGGGTACTCATCTGGGACGGCGACCCCAATCAAATTCCGACCAATGACAAGACCTTCATTTACATGGACAACACCGCCCGCTGGCGCATCACCGACCCCCTGCGTTTTCTCCAGGCAGTGGGCACGGAGAAACGGGCAAATTCCCTGTTGAACGACATCCTTGCCGGTACGGTTCGCGATCTGGTCAACAAAAACGAACTGATCGAAATCATCCGCAGTTCCGATTGGTCACCCGATTACATGGCCGCTACGGTCCAAACCAGGGATATGGTGGTTATACCGCCCAAATTAGGTCGGGATAAAATCAGCCAGATGGTGCTTGAAGCCGCCGCGAAAATCACGCCGCAATACGGTATCGAGCTGTTGGACATTATGTTCAAACGGGTCAACTACATTGAGTCGGTCCGCCTCAAGGTATATGACCGGATGGTCTCGGAACGCAAGAGAATTGCGGCGGAGAAGCGCTCGACCGGCGAAGGCAGGAAGGCTGAAATTTTGGGCCGAGTTGACCGGGAACTCCAAGAAATTACCTCCACCGCCAAGCGTGAGGCCACCGAGGTTCGTGGTCAGGCCGACGCCGAGGCGACAAAAATTTACGGCAAGGCTTATTCAAGTCACGCTGAATTTTATGCCTTCCAGAAGAGTCTTGAGAGTTACCGCAATATCATCAACAAGAACACTTCGCTGGTGCTTTCCGCCGATTCGGATCTTTTCCGTTACCTGGATGATCGGAAGGCACCGAGGTAACAGGGGCTCTTCGCCCTCTCTTTCCTCACCAAAAAAAGAGCCGGAGACATACGTCCCCGGCTCTTTTAATGAATGCAGACCAACAGCCCGGTTGGCCTTAAGGCGAGCCTGACCCTTTACTCGAAAACAGTCTCCGGTCCGTCCCCGGCGAAGCTTGGTCGTTGCTCCTGGGAATAGGGAATTCGCCCGCGCTCCTCCAGAAGTGCCTCGAATTGCAGCAGTTCCGCTTCCGAACCAATCGAATCCAGCCCCAACTTTTCATAGCGACAGTCGCAATAAATAAGCTGACCGCCACACCAGGGGCAAAGTTCCACCGGGCATCCCAGCTCATGCAACTCACCGGCAACGGCGTGGCAGGCCGGACAGATATCCTCATCCATCTGCAACGGTTCATAGATCGGCAGAGTTTCCGGCGAAGCACAGACGGCCTTGAAGGCCTCGGCGCTGTCATAGCCAAAAAAATCAAGAAGCTCCTCGGCCAAATACCCATCGGTCATGCTGCCTTGAAATTCCAGCCCTTCGCTGGAGAGAAGATAGAGATAATGTTTACGGGGGGTCGTAGCCGCTAAAAGAAAAAGACCGCGATGACGGTTGACCACCCGGATTTCCCGAATCCAATCATCCTGCGCATCCGGCAGATGGCTATAAAACTCCTGCAATAGGGCCAGTGCGATTCGGTCCTCACGGTATATATCGAGCACATCTTCGGCCTCATCCCGATCGTTTTCGGGCACGGCATACTCCATGGCTTCTCGAATCGCTCTTCTTGTCTCTTCCACATTCTCTTGCATCGTCTTCCTTTCTTCAGGTTTTGCTTTTCTTCCCGGCGCTCGTGTCCCTCTTCCGGCGTTCCTCTCTCCGCTCCCCATCGCCAAGAGCCCGCCTTGAATTTCAAAGCCAAATGCGATAAGGTGGGCTCCTGAAGGAATTCGGGGAGCGTCCCCGTACCGGGCACATGCCTGGATGCCCTCCCAAGAGTGCGGAACAGAAAACAAGACACGTTTCCCGGCACTCTAAACAAACAGTGTCATCCGTGCATTGTTTTTCAGCAGTTCAACGCCAACAACCGATGCACGGATCCCGCATCCGGCTCAACCTCAGTTCTTATCATCCCTGCAGGAGGATGCCATCCATGTCTGAAAACTTGTTCGACCAAACAGCGGAACTGACCATCGACGGCACAACTTACCATTTGCCTATCCTCGAGGGGATTGAGGGTGACCGATCAATCGATATCCGCGACCTGCTCCGCGATACCGGATGCACCGTTTTTGACACTGGATACAAGAACTCGGCCTCTTGCAGCAGCACGATCACCTTCCTTGACGGCAAGAAGGGCATCCTGCGCTATCGCGGATACGACATCGAGGACCTTGCATCGAGATGCCTGTTCATTGAGGTTGCCTACCTGTTGCTCCACAACAAGCTGCCGAACCGCGACGAATTAGAGAGTTTCCGGACCCTGCTCGAACATCATGCCCTCATCCACGAGGACATGGTCCATTTCTTCGACAAATTCCCGCCTAATGCCTCACCGATGTCGATTCTCTCGGTAATGGTCAACAGTCTGCACAATTTCTACCCCGAAATGAGCGCCGATCCGCTGGAGAATATCGACATGACCGCCAGCCGGCTCATCTCCAAGATCAGAACCATTGCCGCTTTTTCGTACAAGAAATCCATCGGCCAACCCCTGGTCTATCCGCGCAACGATCTTAGCTACTGCGGCAATTTCCTTAACATGATGTTCAACACCCCGGTCAGACCGTATATAGTTCTGCCCGAGGTCGTCGCTGCCCTCAATAAACTGCTGATCCTCCATGCAGATCATGAGCAGAACTGCTCCACTTCAGCGGTCCGACTGGTCGGCAGCGCCGGCGGCAATTTGTATTCCTCTATCTCGGCGGGCATCAACGCCCTGTGGGGGCCGCTCCACGGAGGCGCCAACGAAGCGGTTATTCAAATGCTCGAGGCTATCCATAAAGATAACAACGATTACAAAAAATATATTGCCAAGGCTAAAGACAAAAACGATCCTTTCCGCCTCTCCGGATTCGGCCATCGGGTGTACCGGACCTTTGACCCTAGGGGCACGATCATCAAGGACGCCTGTGACGGTATTCTGGGAGTACTCAACTTTAAAGACCCACTCCTGGAAATCGCCAGGAATCTCGAGGAAATTGTGCTCAACGACCCGTATTTCGTCAGCCGCAACCTCTATCCCAATATTGATTTCTACTCAGGAATCATTTACCGGGCTCTTGGCATCCCCACCAACATGTTCACCGTCATGTTCGCCCTTGGGCGGCTCCCCGGCTGGATTGCCCAGTGGAAGGAAATGCGCGAGGATCCGGAAACCAAAATCTATCGCCCTCGCCAGATCTACATCGGAGCCCCGCCCCGCAAATTTGTCCCCTTGGCTGAACGAAAGTGAACGGTTCGCTCACATATCCTGTGCAAAGCAAACGGATCGTACCTTGTCAGGTACGATCCGTTTGCTTTGTCCAATATTCCCGCTGAAAAACGCCGCTTTTTAATATTTCACCCTGACTCTGTAGGTGAGGGTAGTGGTCTCCATGGGCGGCACGGCCACCAGCCAAGAGGCGGTGTGTGCGGCCTCTTTGACATGCTTGGCCGATTCGCTCAGGATTTCCCAATCACCTGGAATGGGTTCCTGCACCTTCACAGTGACCTGCTCTTTTTTCGCATTTTTTAGTTGAATAGCATATTCGCTTTCAAAGACGTAATTGGCAGGCCCATTACCCTTAAGCTTCTTGAAATCCGACTGGTGCTTATCAGCCGTCACATCAAAAGCGTCGCCGAGGTGAAGGCGGAGCAACTCCTTCTCAGGGGTGTGATCGATTTTGTCTTCACCGACAAATTGAAGGAAACCGCTGCCGTCCTTTTTATACACCCGGACCACACCACCAGGGACGGGTTGTCCCAGACCAGATTCTTTGTCATTTTTTAACTCAACAAAGACTCCCACCTTCATTTTACGCCCAATATCTCCGGCCTGGGAACTAAAATAATAGTCCTGCCCCTTGAGCAAAAATTCCTTCCGGCATGCAACCCCATCGGCCTGGAGTAAGGCCACCTGCTTTTTCTGATTCTCGCCGATGGTGGTCGGGCGGCCGAGGGTGTAGAGGTGGTATTCGAACATCGACTCTTCCGCCATGGGTTTAGGCGCGGGAGCCATACCCGCAGCCATGGCGTCCATCCTCATCGCTCGTGGCTCCATTTCCCGCTGCACCATATTGACGTCACCGGCAACCAACTGCAACCGCGCCTGCGGATATTGGGCGCCGCTTTCATTGGTCAACGTCACCCATCCGCTCAGATTGAGATGATCGTCCGTCGCATTGAGCTCCGCCACATAATCGGCTTGCCAGGACAAGCCTCCGGTCAGATAGGACAGTTCCACATCCCTGGCGCCCGCCGCGGCGCTTTCCACCTGCATGGTCAGCGTGGGCCGGTCACGCAGGGTGCCGGGAACGTCGGGATAGATCAGCCGGCCGCTCACCTCGGTTTCAATTTGATTGCCTACCTGCAGCACCACGCCGTTGCCTGCGCTGAGCACTTTGGCCTGGACAGACTGTTCTTCGCCGGTGGTGGGATGGCGCCGGCTCATGGTCACTTCGCGGCCCACATATTTTTGCAGCAGGGATTGCGGAGTCAGGAGGTCGTATTCGAAGTTCTGCTCTAAAACAGCCACATCCCCGCCAGTCATCAAGGCTGTTTCCGGTTTGATTTTGGCGCTCACTTCACGAAAAACCAGCGTTTGGACGCCTGCGGGGAGGGTGATGGTTCGACGATCCTTGATCAGGGCTAGATTCTTGTTATAGATGGTCACGCTGACCGATTGCTGCTCTCCGGCACTCACAACAATTTCTTCACCTGCCTGCACCGATCCCCAGCAGCAAAGAAAAGCTGCAGCCAAAACAAGCGCTTTTTTCATTCAATTCTCCATGATAAAAAAAGGAAGGATACCTGCAGAACAGCGCACTCTCTTACAAAATGGAAATCAAATTAGTTTTCGGTAACCGTATTGCAGGCAATGAAGTCTTCGATCCGAGCCAGTTGCTCGCTGGACAGAGAACCGAATCGTATGCTGAGTCGTTTAATCCTCAGGAGACTGAAGATCGAGGCGGGAACAGTCTGCACCTCGCTGACAAGAGAAACAGGAATTTTAGGCAGATAGAAGTGGGGTTCGGCTATAAAGATGTCGAGATGGGAAGGGATGACCGGTTCTTTCTCAAAAACCGCAAAATGAAAAGAAAAGCCGCCTTTACTGATATCGAAGATAGTGCCGGAGTCTTCGCCGAGAAAGGCAAAGGCCTCACTCTTGACCCGGTATCGTTTGTGACGCCGCCGCTCAAGGCCCCTGGAGGTTTGCGAATTCAATTCCATGGGGAAATGTTTTCAACCTGTCATTTTGTTTTACCGGCATTAAAGTTCCGGCAGTATTCCAACACCAGTTGCCAACGTTGGGGTGGACTTAAACGAAAATACACAGGACTGAGCATCAGGATTCGAATGGCTTCGCGCGGACTCATGATCACACCTCCAGGTTATCCTTTGCCTTATCTCTAGCAAAAAACAAACCTGTTTTAAAAAAGACCAAAAACTGAGCAGATACAGCACGCGAAAGAACAAGTCCCATCCCTAGGCTCGCCCAACCCCTTCCCTATTCCGCAATAACGGAAAAAAACTAAATATCATCCGCCCGTTGCAAACAGTTTTGCTCTGCCAACGACTCGAAAATAAACATTGTCGAGTTCTATACCGTATGAACAAAAAAAAAGAAAAGGAAATCAGTCTCCTTTTTCCAGACTCTGCCCGTATCCAAGATGTACCACCAGAGGAACGCGTAGAGGCATCGCCGCTTCCATATGCTCCTTGACAACAGCAGTAACCACCTCAAGCTCGCTTTGCGGCGATTCCAAAACCAATTCATCGTGGATCTGCAATAACAGGCGGGTCTGCAAGTGGCGTTGCTGCAGCTCACGTTGCACCCGCAGCATGGCCAACTTAATGATATCGGCGGCTGTCCCCTGGATGGGCGTATTGATGGCTGTTCGTTCGGCAAATTCACGCTGGATGCGGTTGGTACTGTTAATCTCCGGCAGGTATCGTCTTCTTCCCAACAGGGTAGTGACGAAGCCATCCTTTTTCGCTTTCCCGACAATCGATTCCATAAATTCCCTTATTCCGGAAAAATGGGCGAAATACCGGTCAATAAAGGTCTGCGCATCTTTCCTACTGACGTGCAGCTGACTGGCCAGCCCGAAACTGGACATGCCATACACAATGCCGAAATTGATGGTTTTGGCCACCCGGCGCATCTCAGATGTCACCAATTCCGGTGCGACAAAAAATATTTCAGCCGCGGTTCGGCGGTGAATGTCTAATCCTCCCTTAAAGGCGGCCAGCAACTCAGGGTCTTCAGAGTAATGCGCCAAGACGCGGAGATCGATCTGGGAGTAGTCGGCGGCCAGCAGGCTGCAGCCCTCGGAGGCAATAAAGGCCGAACGGATCCGCCGTCCCTCTTCTGTACGAATGGGGATATTCTGCAGATTGGGATTACTGGAACTCAACCGGCCGGTGGCGGTACCACACTGGTTGAACGAGGTATGCACCCTGCCGGTTCGCGGGTTGCACAGACTGGCCAGTTTATCGACATAGGTGGACTTCAGCTTGGCCAAATTGCGATACTGAAGTATGAGCGCCGGCAACTCATGAGTCAGGCTCAGATTTTCCAGAACCTTGACATCGGTGGACCAGCCGGTTTTGGTTTTGCGCCCCTTGGGCAATTGCAGCTTCTCAAACAGGACCTCGCCCAACTGCTTGGGCGAATTGATGTTAAACATTACCCCTGCCGACGTGTAGATGGCCTGCTCGTCCGTCTCCAGCCGCTGCCCGAATTCGCTGGAAAGAGCGGCGAGCTTGCCCCTGTCCACCCGGATACCAGCCCGCTCCATGGTCGCCAGCACTGAAATCAACGGTCCTTCCACATCCTGCATCAGGGGCAGCAGGTCTGCTTGCATAAGCTTCGGTTGTTGCTGCTTGTAAAGCTGCAAAGCACCATAGACATCCTCACAACTATAATCCTTGGCCGCCTCCAACCCAACCCGACAAAATGCATCTCCAGCCTTATCGTTCTCGGTGACCTCGGCAAAACTGGTCATTCGCAGATTGATTTCCTGGCAGAGGTCATCAAGCTTGTAGGAATGCCGGTCCGGGTCAAGCAGCCAGGCGCCGACCATGGTATCGTAGAGCGGACCGGCAAGCTGCATGCCGCCATTGTGCGGTGCTGCAAAAACGGCCAGATCAAACTTAAGGTTATGCCCGACCTTGACCCTGTGAGGCTGTTCAAGAAAGGGCCGCAAAAATTCAACCAACCGGGAGAGCGGCAACTGACCTGCCATCAGATCGCCGGCGCCGTCACGGTGGCCACAGGGGAGATACCAAGCATCCCCTTCCTCGACGGCGAGCGAAACCCCGACTAGGTGAGCGCTCAGGGTGTCAAGAGAATCGGTCTCGGTGTCGACCGCAAAAAGGCTTGCTGCGGCGAGTCGTTGCCCCAGGGTGTCAAGTTCGTCCAATCCACGCACCAGATGGAAACAAGAAGTCTCAATCTTCGCGGCCCGGGTCTCCTCCTTGAGCAGGGAATGAAACTCCAGTTCGGTTAGGAGACCACGAAGAAGTTCATTGTCGGGATCAACCATTCGGTACTGTTCAATATCTCCTGGAACTTCAGCAGCGGTATTGAGACGCACCAAATCGCGGGACAGGAAGGCCATCGCCCGGTGATCCCGGATCTGCTGGATTATCTTTGAGGATTTCATGCCGTCAACCGACTGATAGAGACCCTCCAAGTCACCGTGCTCACTAATCAATTTCTGCGCCGATTTCGGCCCAACGCCAGGAACCCCCGGAATGTTGTCCGAGCTGTCACCGGTGAGGGCAAAATAGTCGAGCAGCCGAGCAGGAGGCAGTCCGTATTTATCCTGCACTGCGGCTTCATCCATCACCCGGTCGTTCATCGGATCCCACAGGCTGACATTGGGCGACACCAGTTGCAGCAGATCCTTGTCACCGGAGACCACCACCACCTTGAATCCCTGCTGGACCATCTTTTCGACGGCCGAGGCGATGAGGTCGTCCGCCTCCTGATCGTCCTGTTCGAGATTGAGGATTCGGTAGGCAGCCACCATTTTGCGGATATAAGGAATCTGCGGAATCAAATCCTCGGGCATAGGTGGGCGGTTGGCCTTGTATTTGTCATAAAGCTGATGGCGAAACACCGGCCCCTTGGTGTCAAAGGCTACCGCCAGATAGCGCGGATTGCGCTCCCTGAGAAGACGCCGCAAAATGGCGATAAACCCGAAGACAGCGTGAGTCGGTAAACCGTGTGAATTGGAGAGCGGCTTAATGGCGTGGTAGGCCCGGTAAATATAGGCGCTACCGTCAATCAGATACAGTTCGGGTGTAGTCATGGAATCTCTGGTGTAAAAAAGAGGGGCTTGCTATCGGTTGTAGCAATTCTGGCACCGTGGGTGGCCAGGTACAACTCTTTGTTGTACACAGCAACGGAATGAGAACCAAGATTTATTTTCCCAGACCGCCACGCCCCAACTCCAAACTCAAGACGAGGGCATAAAAAAAACCCCGCCGTGGTGGCGGGGTTAGACTCAAGCCCGGAACCTCAAGGAGCCCCGGAAAGAAAAAAGTTGCGTTGCCTCAGGCGTGCCCCACCTTCACCCAGGTTGCTTGCAAGCCCTTGTCCCCCTCTTCCATGGCGAACAAAACTTCGTCACCCTCGGAGAGGTCACCCATGCCCACATCTTTGAGACTATTGGCATGGAAAAAGACATCGAGTTTGTCGTCGGTGACAATAAAACCATAGGACTCGTCAGGTACAATCTTGCGGATAATTCCCGAAGCTTTGCCGTCAACCACGGCCCCTTGGACTTTGACCGCCTTATGATTTTGTTTCTTCTTGACGATTTCTTTAAGCTGCGCCCCGAGTACATCAAAGGCCTCAACCAAAAGGGGCCGGACACTCTCGCCCCACCGCTTGACGGCAACCGTATCGTTGGGCACTGTGGCGACAAGCCGAACCTCATAACCGCCTTCCTTATATCCCGGTGTGGCCTCAATGGTCACGCGCAGGTGCAGAACCAAACTCGCATAATGGCGGGTCAGTTTATCCCGCTCCTCTTCGATCTTTTCCTGCCAGCTCTTTCGTATGTCAAGATTTTTGGCTTCGATTTTCAGTTCCATAAACATCCTCCGCAGAGAAAGACGTCAGCGGCCCCATGCCACTGCCTTAAGGTCATGCCTCGGCATCCTTTGCTGAAAGGCCGCAGTCTAGTTTTCCCTGCTTGCCCCAGATGGAAAGTCGTGGTGAAATGGTGTGCGAAGAGCACGAGAAGTGATTGATTTTGAAAGGATACCGCTTGACCATGGTTTAATTATAGCCATTGACCAACGGGGAAATCAAGGGGGAGTCGTACATTTTCTTGACGGGCAGGCGAGTGGGCCGGTACATTAACGGCATGAATACCCGGAATAAAATTGGTGTGTTACTCTTAAATTTGGGTGGTCCCGAACGGCTTGAGGACGTCCGCCCCTTTCTCTTCAATCTGTTTTCCGACCGGCAGATTATCCGTCTTGGTCCCAAATTCCTGCAGAAAACCATCGCCCGGATAATAGCCCATCGCCGTGCCCCGAAAAGCATGGCCAATTACGAGCAGATCGGCGGCGGTTCCCCCATCCGGAAAAAAACCGAGGAACAAGCGGGAGCACTGGAACAAGCCTTGCGCCAAGACGGCGACTTCATCGTTCGGCCGTGCATGCGCTACTGGCATCCCCTGGCTGCCATTGCACTCAAGGAGATGGAACAGGCCCAGGTCAATGAGATTATCGCCCTGCCCCTTTACCCCCACTATTCCATCGCCACCACCGGCTCATCACTTAGTGACCTCCACCAAACCAAGGCCCTACTCAGGATGGATCTCCCTATCAGGGAAATCCACTCATGGCCGGTTGAACCCGCCTATATCGCCTGCCTGGCGGAGCGAATTCAGGAGGGCGTCCAATCCTTTCAGGGCGAACCGGTGCAGGTTGTATACAGTGCGCACAGTCTCCCTGTGCAGTTCATCAAGGAGGGCGACCCCTATGTGGAGCATCTCAAGCAATCCATCCAGGCCATCGAGGAACACACTGGAATAGTGGGAAGACTCTGTTACCAGAGCCGGAGCGGCCCGGTGGAATGGCTGGGACCGGCCTTACCTGAGGTGATTGCGGCACTGGCGGCCGAGGGCTGCGGCAACATGCTGGTGGTACCGATATCCTTTGTTTCCGATCACGTGGAAACCCTCTTTGAAATCGACATCCAGTACCGGGACATGGCGGAAGGCCTGGGGATACGATTTGCCTCCACGAAGGGACTCAACGCTGACCCACGGTTCATCGCCGGCCTACGCAACCTGGTCCTCACCAGCGTCCACAATCAGTGATCGGGTTGCCTACTGGGTTGTAGCCGCCGGAAAACTTCGCATCCGGACACTCATGATGATACCGACAGCGGCCATGTTAGTGATAAGCGAGGAGCCGCCGTAGCTGAACATCGGCAGCGGCACCCCAACCACCGGCAGAAGCCCCATTATCATAAAAAGATTAATCACCGCTTGCCAGAAAATCAGCATGGTGCAACCAAAGGCAAGAATAGAACCGAGTTTGTCCTTGGCTGACATGGCGACATTCACCCCCCAGATAAGCATGAAAAAATAACAGCTCAGAAAGAACACCGCGCCGGCAAATCCCCACTCCTCCCCCCAGACCGCAAAAGCAAAGTCGGTATGCCGCTCCGGCAGAAAATGGAGATGCCCCTGGGTGCCCTCCATAAATCCCTTGCCAAATATTTTCCCGCTGCCGACGGCGATCTTGGACTGCATGATCTGATAGCCGTGGTTCATCAGATCCCCCTCGGGATTGAGGAAGGTCTCGATCCGCTTGCGCTGATATTCTTTCAGCAAGAATTTCCACCCAATGAAAATACAGAGCAGACCGGTGCCGCTGAGGATGCCAAGGGTGGCCCATCGCAGGCGGACAAACAGGGTCATGGACACGAAAACAATGACGCAGATCAGGGCCGTGCCCAAATCCGGTTGCTTTGCTATCAACACAAAGGGCAAAATAACAAGAATTCCCGGTTTGACCAGATCGCGAAGACGGTAGCCGCCGGCAACGTCGGTGTTGGCATAGCAGGCGGCCAGCACCAATATCAACGCCAACTTGGCTGGCTCAGAAGGTTGAAGATTAAAAAAGCCAAGATCAATCCACCGTTGCGAACCGGCGATCGCCTTGACAAACAGCAGCGTATAGAGCAGCAGCAGTAAAATGATGCCATAGAGCACATATCCTAACTTGACGACTCTTTCATACTCCTGGGTCAGGATCAGTAGAATCATCCCCAAGCCAGCGGCAAAGAAAATCAACTGTTTGTAAAAGAGCGAAGCGGCCCCGGTATCCGCGATGTAAGTGGAACTATAGAGATTGGCTAGCGCCATTCCGCCCACAAGGAGGAGCATCAGTAGCATAACCCAGTCAAAGTGCTGGAGTAGACGTCTATCAAAATGAAACATTACAGTTAATTGGCTGAATCATTTGGTTCTGGAGAAGGACTGCCACCACCTTCTTCGGGATCTTCAATGGGTGGCGGGTCGGTATCCTCAAGCATATCCTGGGAGAGAACTACCCGGTGAGCAGGACGCCCCCCCTGTCCCTGTGCAGCCGCCCCTCCTTCTTGCTCCTTAAATTTATCTTCAAAATATCTATTCAATATTTTCGATGCAATAGGTGCAGATGCCGAGCCGCCATGCAACCCGTGCTCAACCAGAACAGTGACCACTATTTCCGGATTTGAGGCTGGAGCAAAACAGGTGAACCAAGCATGGTCCCTGTATTTATAGGGAATATCGTCTTCTTTGAGATGGATATATTGCGCAAGGCGAACGACCTGGGCAGTGCCCGTCTTGCCACCGACAATGATTCCATGGGAGGAGTCGATCTGCGCCTCGCGGCCGGTCCCCCGCTTGCTGTTGACGGCCTCGACCATGCCTTCACGAACCAGTTTCAGATTTCTCCCCTGCCCCTGCAACATGGAGAGAACCTCCGGCTTGAAGGCACTGACCTGCTTGCCGTTGGGATCGATAATCTGTTCGACTACCGAAGGTTTATACAAGGTGCCGCCGTTGGCGATGACCATGGTCATCATGCCCACCTGCAACGGGGTGGTCAGATTATACCCTTGACCAATGGCCACGGAAAGGGTTTCGCCTTCGTGCCACTTAACATTGTACCGCTTTCTCTTCCATTCCGAACTAGGCGCGATCCCCGGTTTTTCATACTCCATTTCCACCCCGGTTTTCTCCCCCAGACCGAACATCTTGGCGTACTTAGCCAGACGATCGACCCCCAATCTCAGCCCCACGTTATAGAAGTAGACGTCGCAGGACTCTCCCAGGGCCCGCTTCAGACTGACTGTCCCATGGCCGCCTCTTTTCCAGCAGCGGTACGTCCGGTTACCAAACTGCATCGAACCAGGGCAAAAAAAAGTGGTGTCAGAGGTAATGATGCCTTCGGCCAACCCGGCAAAGGCGGTGACTGATTTATAGGTCGAAGCGGGAGGATACTGCCCCTGGATCACTTTATTGACCAGCGGATGCAGGGGGTTGTCGAGCATGCCCTGCCAAGCCTTCTGGGAGATGCCGCCGACAAACTCTTCAAGTTGCAACTCTGGAGCACTGGCTACCGCCAGCAATCGCCCGGTGTTCGCCTCCATTGCCACCACGGCCCCGGCCCGGTTTTTCACAGCCATTTCTTGTTCTGCAATTTTTTGCAGCTCGACATCAAGGGTCAGATACATGTCCTTGCCGGGTAGCGGTTCGTCTCCCTTGAGGTTCTCCTGTTCAAACCCAAGGGCATTGACCTCCATGTTGTCATGCCCCTTCTCACCGCGCAGATCGGTCTCCCTCAGACGCTCAAGCCCCATCTTGCCGATGAGGTCGCTGCCTTTGTAGAGGGTTTTGTCGGCCTTGTCCAGCTCTGCCTTGTTAATCTCCCCCATGTACCCGATAAGGTGCGAGGCCAGATTGCCGTAATGATAAATGCGCAGGGGCACGACCTCAATCTTGATGTCCGGCAAATACATCCGGTTGTTCTCGATCCGGGCCACCGTTTCCCAGTCGATATCCTCGGCCAACCGTACCGGAATATGCCCCGGTCCTCCAGCCATCTTACGGATTTTTTCAAGCAGAGTTGTTGCGTCCACCTTCAGAAGCCGGGTCAGGCGCTTGAGCCATTCGTCATTGATCTTGTTGTTTTCCCGAATCCAGACAACATTGAACGAAGGGCGGTTGGTGACGATTTCCCGTCCCTTGCGGTCGTAAATATTGCCGCGCGGCGCTGCAATCTCGATGGAGCGGACCCGATTGGAATCCGCCAGTAGGTTGTAATAATCACCCTGCTGCACCTGGAGAAACCAGAGGCGGGTGATGGCGAGTGCAAAGAAGAAAATGATAATGACAAACGAATAAAGCGCCTTCTTTTTAAACCCGCTCAGTTCGCTCTCGTCGCGCTGAGGCAGCCGGGTAACGCCGCTGTCCTTCTTTCGCTCGGCATCAAGCAGCGGCTCTGCTCTTTTCCGGTTCAGTTTCCTCAGATTCTTCATACTGTCGCCAAACATATTCACCACGTTTATACCATCTCACAGCCCAAGAAAAGGGGAATCAGGCCTGTCGCCGGCGCCGGTTGTCGGTGCGCAGCCGCAATCTGTTCCAGGGCAGGAAACTGCGATGGGAATGTTTCAAGAGCCAATCGAAAAGAAAAAACATGGGATAGGATAAACCAGCGACCAGCGCCATCCGCACGATCATCTTCCACCAAGACCAAAAAACCTGCTGCCCGGGTTCGAGGAATTCCAGAAGCAGATACACCACCCATGAGACTCCCAGATAGCTCAATCCGACCAACGGGATCTGATACAAAAATTGGTTGACCGGCAGCTTTGCGGAAAGCAGGCGAAGAAGAAAATAACTGCTGAAACAAAGCAGGGCGTACATCCCCAGAATAGTACCGGAAAGGACATCGAGGATGCAAACCAAGGGGAAAAGAATAATCAGGCTGCGCATCAGGTCCAGCCGAAAGGCCAGATAGGCAACCAGAATATAGTAAAAATCGGGCGCTGGCAGCCATACAGGTGTGGGCATACAGATGGTCGTTTGTAGGATGGCAAGTAAAAGGCCAACGACTATAAAGTTAAAAACAACCATCTTCCTCTTTCCCGTTCGCACCGCCCGGCTGCAACCTGCCGGCGCAAGACCACTTCAGGCGCAGCCAAGGGGTGGCTTACTTGCAGCCTGTTAAGGACGAGTCATCTCTTTGATTTCGCCAAGTTTCGGTTGCTGGAGAATCAGCAGGTGTTCCAGCTTCTGGTAATCAACCGAAGGCGTCACTTCAATTTCATGAAACATGCCCCGAGGTTTCTTAATGATCTTCGAAACCACGCCCACCTGCAATCCAGTGGGAAAGACTCCGCCATAACCAGCGGTGACCACATATTCCCCTTCTTCGATTTCAGCGGTTTTGAGAATATACTCAAGGCGATACGTCAAGGTGCCGTCGCCCTTGAGAATGCCGCGCACTCTCGATTTCTGCAGAAGAACGTCAATGGCACTTGATGGCGCAATCGCCAGCAGCACCTTGGCGTAATTGG
This sequence comes from Desulfobulbales bacterium, assembly GCA_038318785.1. Classification (GTDB taxonomy): domain Bacteria; phylum Desulfobacterota; class Desulfobulbia; order Desulfobulbales; family Desulfobulbaceae; genus Desulfobulbus. The sequence goes on from JBBQCO010000040.1 coordinate 23,240, forward strand.
GCGTAACGTTGAACACTTGGCCGACCACTCCATCGTTGTTCACGACGGGATTTCCTTTCAGTATGTTACTGTTTGATCCCCGGTCGATAATCACCGAGCGGAACAGGGTGGAGGGATCTTTGCCGACAATCGTCGCCGCCACGGCCTGCTGCTGGTCCAGTGTATTTTTGAACTCGAGCAGTTTGCGCAGGCTGGCGTTGGTGGCCATGGCCTCGCGGCTCTTATTGAGGATATTTTCGTTTTCCTGCAACTGCTCGATTAGCCGTTTATTTTCTTCGCGAAGACGGAGACTGTCCTGAAGGATATCGATATATTCGCTCTTAAAAGTCTCGACATAGGAACTTCCCATGGTGACCACTTTCTGCAACGGCCCCACCGCCTCGAGTACCAGTTTGTGCAGGGATCCGAACTTCTGGCTCCCTAAAGTGGAAACGAGAAAAATAAACGCCAGAGTCAGTAAAAAACCGGCAAGAATGACGATGCGAAAAAGACGATAGTGGTCGCTTCGTTTTCTGGTGGGCTTTTTTCTCATGGGAATGGAGTGGCAGCGGAAATCGACAAGGCAATTAAGCAACAAACTTGGAACGCCAAACGCCCCGTACGATTTCTTTTGCGGCTAATCGATGGCGATTTCCCGGAGAATCTCGAGGTTGTCGAGAGCTTGCCCGGAACCGAGCACAACGGACGAGAGCGGATCGTCGGCAACGATGATCGGCATCCCGGTTTCGAGCTTCAGTCGCTTGTCGAGATTTTTCAGCAAGGCGCCGCCGCCGGTGAGGACAATGCCCTGATCGACGATATCGGCGGACAATTCTGGGGGAGTCTGCTCTAGGGCTACCCGCACGGCATCGACAATCACGTCAACCTGCTCGGCAATAGCGGCCTGGATCTCCTTGGAGGTGATGGTCAATGTTTTGGGAATGCCGGCTACCAGATCGCGCCCCTTGATTTCCATGGTTTCGTAGGGTTCCTCCGGCAAAACGTTACCGATGGTGGTCTTGATTTCCTCGGCGGTTCGTTCGCCGATGGCCAGATTGTGTTTTCTCTTGATGTATTGAAGAATGGCTTCATCCATCTTGTCGCCCGCAACCCGCACCGATTTGGCATAAACGATGCCGGCAAGTGAGATGACAGCCACCTCGGTGGTGCCGCCGCCGATATCGACAATCATGTTGGCGGTCGGTTCTGTGATCGGCAGGCCGGCCCCGATTGCCGCCGCCATGGGCTCCTCGATCAGATAGACCTCGCGGGCACCTGCGGATTCCGCCGTGTCGCGCACCGCCCGCTTCTCCACCTGGGTGATGCCCGAGGGGACGGAGATGATAATCCGGGGATGTACCAGGGTGCGACGATTATGCACCTTGTTGATGAAGTAGCGGAGCATGGCCTCAGTCACCTCGAAATCGGCAATAACGCCGTCCTTCATGGGACGAATAGCGACGATGTTGCCGGGCGTCCGGCCCAGCATCTCCTTGGCCTCCTTGCCCACGGCAAGCACCCGGCTGCCGCGACTGTCCTTGCGGACCGCAACCACCGAGGGTTCGCGCAGCACGATCCCCTTTCCTTTCACATACAAAACCGTATTCGCGGTCCCGAGATCGATCGCCAAATCGTTGGACAACCAGCCAAAAAGAAAATTAAACGGAGAGAACATTCCGGTGTCACCTATATAAGTCTAAATGTAATCAGCCTGCTTATCATCGCATAGATGCCTGGGGGAGTGGCGCTAGGGGCCGAAACAATGAAAAATGTGGATGTGGATAAGCAGGGCACAATACCAATAGAACCGGCGCTTGGCAATCTATATGGTAATCACCCGAAAAAGAATTGAGAAAAACTTGACAGGCCCCGGCAAAGCATGGTAATTGCCCCGATGAACGTAAGGGGCTATAGCTCAGCTGGGAGAGCGCTTGAATGGCATTCAAGAGGTCAGCGGTTCGATCCCGCTTAGCTCCACCA
>JBBQCO010000041.1:0-24874 GCA_038318785.1 Desulfobulbales bacterium
CCCATCATCAGCATGGGCATGGGCAGGCCGGTTTCTTTAGCCTTGGCGCGGAGTTTTTCGCGCAGTTCAAAAAGTTCGCCAGCCAGTTGTGAGGCTTTAACCGTATCCGGGGTTCCAGCGTTGAGCAGAGCCCGCAGCACCGCATTTTTTTCCGCCATCTCTTTTCTGATGGCCACGGTGTCGCTGAGGAATTTGTCATGTACTTTCTGCATTTCCGTGTTCATCTGATACTGGCAGGGGGAACCGCCAGGCTTACCTTGAGGAGCCGGCTGCACAGGTTGGTTCGATTCTGCAAAAGCAGCTTGACTGATGGCCAGGGTTAAGCCGCTGGTGAGGATAGCCGCCAGCATGATTTTTTTCTTGGGGTTTGTCATTTTCATGGCTTCATGCTCCTAGGATACACGGGGTTAAATGTGAGCTTGTTGTTGTCTGTGCTGAAGCGATAACCGTGCCAGAAATTAATTTTACTGTTAACTGTTTGTATTGGTAGGAAAAATTATTTTTTTTAATATGTATCTGGTTTTTCATCGGGGAAAGAATAAAGGAACTGTTCCTTTCCTACCCAGGCGAGGGGACGCAAATGAGTAAAAAGTATCCAGGCGACAATCCCCAAGATGGATTGCCACCGGGTGATTCCCACGATGGTCAGCGTTCATCTGGTTTGTCTCCCCTTGGTTTGATCCTTGCAGGCAAAACCGGCATGAAGCCACGATTCCTCAAAGGATTCAATCAACCTGCCTATATGTTCTCCTCCCCTTGGCTGCTGGCTGCGGCTGCGGGACTGCTGATCATGATTGTGGTCACTTTCGCCTTCCACAATCTCAGGCTGGAAGAGCGGTTGATGACGAACGCCATGCTGCAGAAAGCAGCCACCCTGATGCGGGTGCTCCACTCCGGCTCCCGGGCCTCTTATCTCAACGACCTGCGCAAGGATTACCGGAATAACGAAGCTTGGAATATCCATGTCCAACGGGTGATTGATCATCTTGGTGAAGATCCGGAACTCAGTTTTATTTCGTTGGTCGACTCCACCGGTAAGGTGATTGCCCATAGCAACAATGCCAGGATCGGTTCAGTTGAACCTTTGCCGGCAAGCACTGACCAAAAAACCGTGGCCGAGGATCATCCGCAGATTGCGTACAGCATCCAGGTGACCAGAGATTTTGGTCGCGTCTTTGAGACGGTGCGGCATTTTTCCGCGGCCTTTCCCACCATCGCACCAATGCCCATGCGGCCAATGCGGGAGGGGCAGAGATGGCCGTTTTTCCATGAACCGGATGAGCGGCGTCCAAAACCCCATTTCTATCCTGAGGGAACTCCCAAACTGGACCGTTATTTTGTCATCGTCGCGCTGGATATGAAAGAATTTGACCGGACCTTGGGACGGCTACGGATGCAGATTTTTATGCTTTCCCTGGCTATGCTGCTGGTCGGTCTTGGTGGCTGGTTTTCCCTGTCAGCGGTTCAGGGGTATCGCATCTCCCAGAAAACCCTGGATGATATCCAAGCCTATACCTCCCTTCTGATTGCCAAATTGCCGGTCGGCGTTATTGCTACCGATACAACAGGCAGGATCACCACCTGGAATCGAGCCATCTCCCAACTGACCGGTATCGATAAAAGCGCGGCAACCGGTAAAAGGCCGGGCGATGTGCTGCCCGAGCAACTGGCCGGTTTTTTTCAGCTTGAAGATCAAGCCAGTCCCGGAAGGACCGTGGCGGCAACTGAAAGCGGTGTGCGCCTCACCTTCGGTTCCCGCCGGTGCGAATTGTTGTGCCATCCCCTGACCATCACCGACAGTGAGCAACAGTATATGGGCGAGGTCTTGCTGATTTCAGATGTCACTGAAATAAAATCGCTTGAACAGCGAATGCGGGAAAACGAACGGTTGGCGGCAGTGGGCCGGATGGCGGGCGGTGTCGCCCATGAGGTGCGTAACCCCTTGAGTTCGATCAAAGGGTTGGCCTTGCTGCTGAAAAACAAGTTTCCGGTGGGCAGCAAGGAACAAGATACAGCAGAGCTGCTGATTCAGGAAACCGAGCGGATGAACCGGACCATCACCGAAATGCTCAGCTTCACTCGGCCCGCCGCCCTGCACTTGGGACGGGTCGACCTTGTCGAGTTGCTGGGACGCGGCCTGGAATTGATCAAGGCGGAAGCTGCGGAAAACGGTATTGATACAGTGCTGGAGGCGCAAAAAGATCTGTTGCCGGTTCTGGGCGATGTCGATCGGTTGATGCAAGTGATGATGAATATTCTGCTCAACGCCATGCAAGCCATGGAGCAGGGTGGAACACTGTTGGTCACTCTCGGTAACAGGGCTGATCACCAGGGAGTGGAGGTGCGAATCAGCGACACCGGCGACGGCATTGCCGCCGAACTGCTCCCCCAGGTTTTTTACCCTTATTTTACCACCAAGCCGGGGGGGACAGGGATCGGCCTGGCGATCTCACAGAAGATTATCGCCGATCACGGTGGCTCCATCGAGTTGGAAAGCGAGATTGGCATGGGCACGACCGTCATTCTTCAGCTTCCGGTTTATCATCCTCTGCACACTTAAGGCGGAGCGAGTTGCGGGGAAGCACCATGTTTTGGATGATTTTGTGGCTCAGGGCGTGCTGAAATGCTTGTCGAGAAAATCGCACTCCATCGGGGTGAGATCAAAGCGCAACTCTGCCTCCTGCAGGACCACCTGCCGCTTTTTTTTCGGCTGATCTCGCAGGGTTTCCGCCATCCAGGTCAGCGCTTTTTTGAGTTTGGTCGATTTGGTGTGCGCCGGTGATTGTTCGCTCATACGTTTCCCTGATTTTCCTTGATAGCGGTTGATTGTTCCCGGGGATGCGATTAAAGTCTACCCTAGAGGCGATAAAGCGGCAACCTTGATCAGTGCTTGTTCATCGGGGAAACCGTCTTGACCGCTGGTGAAGACAGGTGATAGGATGCATGAAACGGAGGATGCAACGAGATTGCCCATGGAGAGCTTGACAGGACATTTTCTCATTTCAACGCCGCAGATGCCTGATCCGCGATTTCAGGAACAGGTGATCTACCTGTGTGCGCACAATGAAGAAGGGGCCATGGGGCTGGTTATCAACAATCCCAACCCCGAAATCACCTTGCTTGATGTCCTCCACGGCTCCAATTTGGCCATTCCGGAAGGGCCGTTGCCGCCGGTGTACATGGGGGGGCCGGTCGAGCTCGATGCCGGCTTCATTCTCCACTCCACCGAAGCGCCTGATCGATATTCCCTTGAAGTAAAGCCCGGCGTGTATTTAAGCCGCGATTCCAGGTTGCTCGAAGATATCTCCCTGGGTCGAGGGCCAAAAGCATTTCTTTTCATGCTGGGCTACGCCGGGTGGGGTGCCGGCCAGTTGGAGGGCGAACTGGTAGATAACGGCTGGCTGACCGTTCCGGCCGATCTTGAGGTTCTCTTCCACACTCCGGATGAACAAAAGTGGAAAAAAGCAGCGCAAAAATTCGGTGTTGATATTTCAATATTCGGTGATGTCATCGGTTACGCCTGATGACCGATGGTTGTTGCCTTACTTTTTCTTTGACAACGCCGGCCCCTGTGGACCGGCGTTTTTTCTTGCCATGAAAGATAATACGATACCTCCTTACCAGGTTTCCGACATTTTTGAGTGCGCCCGTTGCGGTTTTTGCTGCCACGGGGAAACCACTGTTTCCCTCGACGAACAGGATCAGGAACGGATGCTAAAAGCTCTGGGGCTGAGCCGCGAGCAAACCCGAGAACGATTCTGGCGGGTTACTGGTTCAGTGGTGCAGATGCAGACCCGTGATGGCCACTGCATCTTTTATGATATGGAAATTGGGTGCACAGTTCATGAGGGCCGACCATGGCGGTGTCGGCAATGGCCGCTGCATCCGAGCATGCTCGTCGACGAAAATAACTTCCAGACTATCACGGAGTCCTGTCCTGGGTTAAACAGAGAATTAGGGCATGAGCAGTTTTGCCGTATTTTTCAAGCTCTGCTCGACCGGGGCGATACCGGGAAATTTTCTGGATGAAATTTCTCATTCCTTTTGTCGGCAAAACCAAGGAATCCTATCTCGATGCCGGTATCCGCGATTATGCTGGTCGGCTGGGTCGGTTTGCTGAGGTACATTTGCCTGTGCTCAGGGAGCGGCACGGCCGCAAGGACGCCGATGAGGTGGTCAAGGCTGCTGAGGCCGCATTGCTGCTGGAGCAGGCCGCCTCTGCCGGTTTTCGGGTTGCCCTTGATCCTGGGGGGAAGTCTTCCGATTCCGAGGAATTGGCAGGCTTGTTGACCCAATGGGAACGTCAAGGGATCGGAACCGTATGTTTTCTGATCGGCGGACATCTGGGCCTGCACCGTTCGGTACTGGATCGCGCTGAACAGGCACTCTCCCTTTCCCGGCTGACCTTCACCCACGAGATGACCCGACTGATTCTTCTGGAGCAGTTATACCGGGCCTGCACCATCAAGGCCGGGCATAAATATCACAAATAACCACGGGCTTTCCATCGTTCCACCAACCCCGCCTTGTAGCTCCAATACCCCTGCACTTCCGGCTTCATAATTTACGCATCCTGTGTTATTGATGGGCAGTGAGGAAGAGAGGGTGCAACCAACGAGGCAACGGATGACAGCATACACAGAAGGGCTGACTGCTGCACAGAGAGAGGACGGCGCTCTCGTCGTGACTTGCCGCACTCCTGAGGATTTGGCCCCTCTTGCCGATGCCCTTGCCGCAGAGCTTAAACCCGGCGATACTCTCCTGCTCCAGGGGGAACTGGGGGCGGGCAAAACCACCCTGACCCAATCGCTTGCTCGTGCCTTGGGCGTTGGCGAGGAACAGTATGTGGCCAGTCCGTCGTTTGCCCTTTTGCACGAGTATACAGGGCGCCTGCCGGTTTTTCACATGGATCTGTATCGGCTGAGCGGGGAGGACGATGTCGAGGCGTCCGGTTTGCTCGAGTATTTCGAGCAGCAGGGAGTGTGTGTAGTCGAATGGCCGGATCGGCTTGGTTCGTTGACGCCCGATAGCCGTTTGGACATCCAAATCGAACCCAGACCTTTTGAGGTGAGGCAGTTCATCCTTTTACCTCGAGGGGACGCTTGGCGGCAAAGGATGGCCCGGATAGCGGAACCTCTCGTCAAGGCAATGGAATAACCAAGAGCACGAGGGGGCGCAGGAAATCTTTACGGAGCATAGCCCTGCTCCAGCTCGATTCACCTAATCAATTACTTGAATGTTCATGAACAAAAAAATCATCAACCTGCAGTCGTGCAGGAAACAGTACACTTACGACCAGGACAAAGCCTGTACACCCGAGGAAACCGTGGCTCGGTTCCAGGAGCGCCTGCGCACCACCAACCTTGATGTGCTCAAGGAGATTCGACGTATAGACAACGGCCGTCTCGATATTCCCGTCTATTTCAGCGTCTGCGGTGAAGACGCCAGGCGGATTATCGGCAACAAAAAACAGATGGGCAAGGGGTCAACGCCTGCGCAATCGCGGGCCAGTGCCTGCATGGAATTGGGCGAGCGGTTCAGCTTTTTTAGTTTTCTTCGCGATGCCGACAATTTTCTCACCGGCGATTATGCCGCCATGGAACAACAGGGCTATCCGGTGCTGCCGATCGAGGCCTTGTTGCAGTCGGTGCATGACGCCGAGTGCTCTCCCGGACGGCTGCGCGAGTTGTTAGCCGGCCTGCCCCTGCAATGGACCTGGGCCCTGCGGCTCTCTGATAACACGCCGTTACTCGTGCCCTTTTCCTGGTTTTACGCGATTAACGAGTTCAACGGTCCTTCGGCCGGCAATACCTATGAGGAGGCGGTGCTTCAGGGAATCAGTGAGGTGATCGAGCGCCATGTCTGTGCTCGCATCACCCGCGATCACATCCCCACACCTAAGATTGCCCATGATTCGATCACCGATCCAGTGGCCGTGGAGTTGCTGGCCAAGTTCAACCAGAACGGCATCAAGGTCTTCCTCAATGACTTCTCACTCGATACCGGCATCCCCACCATCGGCGCTCTAGCCTGGGACCCGGCTACCTTCCCCGATTCAAGTGAGATCGTCTATACCGCCGGCACCACGCCCGACGCCAATAAGGCCCTGATCCGCGCTTTGACCGAGGTGGCCCAATTGGCCGGCGATTTCAACAGCGGTTCCAACTATGTGGCCAGCGGCCTGCCCAAACCGCTCAGTCTGGATGAAGTCAGTCATGTCATTGCCAGCGGTCGTGCCATCAGTCTGGATGCAATGAACGATCTCAAGGATGAGGACATTTTTCAAGAGATCAGCAATTGCGTTGCCGCCCTCCAGCAGATCGGTATGGAGGTGCTGGTGGTGGACACTATCCATCCGGAGTTGCAGATTCCAGCGGCCTACACCATCATTCCCGGCGCCCATTTCCGGGAGCGGGCCATGGGCGGCAACGCGCCCCTGTTCGCCGCTAAATTGGCGGCGGGTTTGCTGGAAGGCCAGCAGCTTGACGCTAAACTCTCGGCAATGCAGGCATTGCTGCCTGAGGCCTACTCGCTCCATTTTTATCGGGGACGCAATCTTTTTGATCAAGGGGCGATCATCGAAGCCCTTGCATGTTTCGAGCAGGCGCTCCAGTTGCAGCCGCACCAGGAAGATCTGCCCTACCTCTTCTCCTACAAAGGCTCCTGCTTGCGCGATCTTGAGCGCTATGATGAGGCGATCGTCGCTCTCAAGCAGGGGTTGCATTTTGATGAGGAGCGGCCGGATATCTACAACACCCTAGGCGTCTGCTGCTACAAGACCGGCCGATTCGCCGAGGCGGTTGATCATTTCCGGCGGGCGGTTACCCTGAATCCGGCCTCGGCCATTGATTTCGCCAACCTGGCCCTGAACTTGGAGCGATTGGGCGAGCGGGAGGAGGCTATAGTCAACTATGAGATCGCCTTGTCCCAGGATGCAACCATTGCCTTTGCCGTCGAGCGTCTGGCCGGTTTGCTGGCGGCGGTCGAGACCGAAGGAAAGATGCAGTGAAGCCCTGGCCGCACAACCCGAAAAAGATCCTCGTTCGATCCACCAACTGGATCGGCGATGCGGTGATGACGACTCCGGCAGTGCGCACCATCCGCGAGAATTTTCCAGAGAGTGAGATCACCCTGCTGGTGCACCCCTGGGTCAGCGATGTTTTTCGCTACAGTCCCCGGGTGGACCGGCTGCTGATCTATGAGAAAAAAGGGCGGCACAAGGGGCTGCAAGGGATGCTGCAGCTGGCGGGCGAACTGCGGCAGGAACAGTTTGATTGCGCCATCCTGCTGCAAAATGCTTTTGAGGCGGCCTTGATTACCCTGGTTGCCGGTATCCCGGTGCGCGGCGGTTATACCACTGACGGCCGCGGGCTGCTCTTGACCCATGGTGTGCAGAAGATCAATGAGTTGAACAAAAAACATGAGGTCAACTATTACCAACGGATCCTGCTTGGGCTTGGGTTGCAACCCGCTGTCAATGCGTTGGAACTGTTCATCCCCGGCGATCAGATTGATGAGGCTAAAGGGAGGCTTATAGAGTTGAGCGGAGTGCAGCCTGGAGGGACACCTCTGGTCGGGTTCAACCCCGGTGCGGCCTTTGGCCCGGCTAAACGCTGGCCAGCCGAAAAGTACGCAGAGCTGGCCGGGATGATCTGTCGCCGGACCAATGCCCGCATTGTCCTTTTTGGCAGCGCCGCCGACCAGAAGACAGCCGCCGAGATCAAGGCCTTTGCCGGGGCCGACGCATCCCGGATGATCGATCTCACCGGCGCCACCAGTCTGATCGAGGCTATGGCCCTGATCGGCGAGTGCGATGTCTTTGTCACTAACGATTCCGGCCTGATGCATGTAGCTGCTGCTCTGCGCACCCCCCTGGTAGCGATCTTCGGCTCCACCGACCACATCGCCACCGGCCCTTTTTCCGACAACGCCGTGGTTATCCGCAAACCGCTGCCCTGCAGTCCTTGCAAGAAAACCCATTGCCCGGAAAAACATTTCCGCTGCATGAAATTGATCGAGAGCGATGAGGTCTGCGCAGCGGTCATCCGCATCCTCGAGGAGTCCTGATGATTGAACGGCAGATTGGGACCCAGGATGGAGCGGTCCTGCGGCCAGCGGTCTTTCTTGACCGCGACGGCACCATCAACGAGCAGATGGGTTACATTAATCACCTGACCCGCTTTCACCTGCTGCCGGGCGTGGGGCGGGCAATCCGCAGCCTCAACCAATACGGTCTGCCCGTGGTGGTTGTCACCAATCAATCCGGCCTGGCGCGTGGCTATTTTCCCGAATCTATGCTGACGGAGGTGCATGACGAGATGCATCGCCTTCTGGCCCTGGAAGGAGCCCGCATCGACGGCCTGTATGTCTGCCCGCATCATCCCGAGGCCAAGGAGGAACGGTTCCGGCTGGCCTGCAACTGTCGCAAACCGAAAACCGGCCTGCTCGAACAGGCAGCGGCCGAGTTGGGGCTTGATTTGCAGCATTCCTATGTGGTTGGAGACCGCTGGTCGGACTTGCGCTGCGGGGCGGCGGTCGGCGCAAAGACCATCCTAGTGCTGACTGGGTACGGCCGAGGTGATGCCAGTTATATTGGCCCTGGCCAAGCGGTGCAGCCCCATTATGTGGCCGAGGATCTGGAGGCGGCGGTGGGCTGGATCCTTGCCCATCAGATGGCTTGCGGAGGGCATTGCAATAAGGCGGGGAAGACGAAGCCGTGAGCGGCGGTGGCAAGTCCTGTTCGTTTTTTAACCGCTTTGGCGGTCAACCCCTGGTCATCGCCCATCGGGGTTACCGGGCCTGCTACCCGGAAAACACCCTGTGCGCCTTTGAACAGAGCCTGGGCCGCTGCCACATGATCGAGCTTGATGTGCAGCTCAGCGCCGACGGCGTGGCTGTGGTCTTTCATGACCCAACCCTGACTCGCACCAGCAATGCCGCTGCTGTGGCAGCCCATTTTGGCCAGACCAGTCTGGCGCTCCACGACTGGCCGCTTGCAGCCCTCCGCCGCCTGGACATCGGAACCTGGTTTCTGGAAGCCGATCCCTTTGGGACTATCCGCCACGGAACAGTGGAACCTGCTCAGCTTCGTGCCTGCATGCCGCAACGGGTTTTAACCCTGCGGGAGGTGTTGGCCTGGGCAACAGCGAACCGCCTGCCGCTCAACATTGAAATCAAGGACAGCGGCGGGCACAGAAAGGCGCATCCGATCGTACCCGTGGTGGTGGGTGAGATCAGGGAGGCCGGAGCCATTGATCTGGTTCTCGTTTCCTCCTTTGACCACCAATTCCTCCGCACCTGCCGTCAACTTGCCCCCGAGATTGCCCTGGCCGCCCTGCAGGAAGGCGCACATCCTCCCGATTTACTTCATTACTTGCATGGCCTCGGTACCTGTGCCTATCACCCGGAAAATGGCATTACCGATGCAGCCATGGTCAACGCCCTTCGTTCTGCCGGCCTGCACGTCAATGTCTTTACCGTCAACGAACCGGCCCGGCAGCGGCAGCTTTTCACTTTCGGGGTCACCGGCATCTTCACCGATTTTCCGCAAGTTATCTTGTAACCCATCAATACTTCGTCGCAATAATACGGTTGCTCTCCGGGATCAGCAACGTACCCAAACAGTGGGCTGCCGGTAAATAACGTGCATGGATGTGGACTTCCTTGCTGCGGAATATGTCGAATGTTCGACAAAATTGTCCATGTTGCGACAGTGGCCGACCATTTTGTCGGCATTTTTTTTGGGGGAAAAGAGCTGTTCATTGGAGCTGGTAATTATCATGCTGATTTTTCATTATTTCGTGAATGGGGCAAACTGGCCCGCTTGTTGCTTTTGAGCAGGCAGATCCATCTCCTTACAATCGATTAAGAAAAAACATGTGCATGGCACCATGCATCAACGGAGGGCACTATGTCCAAAAAAAGTGTGGAAGAACTCTTGATTGCCGGCGGCGCTGACGAAAAGTTACGAAACAAGTATAACGAATTAAAAACAAAGGAAGAATTCGTAACCCTTGCGAAGGCGGACGGGTATGAGTTCTCAATTCAGGATCTCGACAGTGTGTTGCGAGAATCGGGGGATGATTTTGACTCCTTCGGCAATCCGCCCAAACGCATGATCTGGTGGCACTGATGGGGGGACGTCAGGTCTACTTGATATTTCGGTAAAGGACTGCAGGCAATCTGTGAACCGTATCGATCGCTGATGTTCAGGATGTCCTCCTGTCGTAGCAAGGTTCCTTAGAAAGGCAACCCGATGATAACGGTATAGGGGCAATGAAAACGGCAGAAATGATTTATCGATTCTTGTTCGTTGCTTTAGTGCCTGCTTTTCGTGACTTCTGGTGTCGATTCGTTATATTGTGCATCCTTAGGGAGGGCAGCGCCTATGGAAACATTTAACACCTATGATCCCGGCGATTTTTTTGATGAACTGATCAATGCTGATGGGACTCCGCGACCCGGGGCCCAGATTTTGATCGATAAGATCGAATCGCTGCCTCCTGGCGACCTAGCCCTTCGCCAGAAGGCGGCCGAGACCCTGCTGTTGAAGATGGGCATCACCTTCAACGTCTATGGCCGCGACGAGGGCACCGAAAAAATTTTCCCTTTTGACGTTATTCCCCGCATTGTTCCCGCAAGCGATTGGCAACAGATTGAAAGCGGCCTCAAGCAACGGATCTTTGCCCTCAACGAGTTTCTTCAGGACATCTATAACGACAAAAAAATCCACAAAGATAAAGTCGTGCCTGAAGATCTGGTCCTCAGCAGTCGCACCTACCGCAAGGAATGCGAGGGCTTCACCCCGCCGCGACGCATCTGGTGCCACGTCACCGGCACCGATCTGGTGCGCGATCGTGACGGCCGCTTCTATGTGCTCGAGGACAATCTCCGTTGCCCTTCGGGCGTCTCCTATGTGCTAGAAAACAGGCAAGTGCTCAAGCGGACCTTCCCCCAGGTCTTTGATGTCTCGCGAGTCCGGCCGGTGGACGATTACCCCAACAAGCTGTTGGAGATGCTCGAATATCTCGCCCCGGACCATATCAAGAAGCCAACCATCGGGGTGCTCACCCCCGGCATCTACAACAGCGCCTATTTCGAACATTCCTTCCTCTCCCAGCAGATGGGCGTCGAATTGGTCGAAGGCCAGGACCTGGTGGTGGCGGACGGTTTTGTGCACATGCTCACCACCAAAGGGTTGAAGCGGGTGGATGTGTTGTATCGCCGCATCGACGATGATTTCATCGACCCTTCGGTCTTTCGCCCCGATTCATTGCTGGGCGTCAAGGGTTTGATCGGCGTCTATAAGAAGGGTCATATTGCCATGGCCAACGCGCCGGGCACCGGCATCGCCGACGACAAGGTCATCTACGCCTATGTGCCTAAAATTATAAAATACTATACCGGCGAAGAACCGATTTTGCCCAATGTGCCCACCTATATCTGCAGCGATGCAGCGGACCGGGCCTATGTGCTGGACAACCTTGATCAGCTGGTGGTTAAAGCCGCCAATGAGTCCGGCGGCTACGGTATGCTGATCGGACCCCATGCCAGCCAGAACGAGCGCAACACCTTTGCCGAAAAGATCAAGGCCGAGCCCCGCAACTACATGGCCCAGCCCACCCTGTCGCTCTCCCGCGTACCCACCATTGCCGGCGACCGGATCGAAGGGCGGCATGTCGATCTGCGGCCTTATGTACTCTTCGGCAAAGACATTTATGTCCTGCCCGGTGGGCTGACCCGAGTAGCCTTGACCAAGGGGTCGCTGGTGGTCAATTCCTCCCAGGGCGGCGGCAGCAAAGACACCTGGGTTCTGTGAGCGAAACGAGAAGGAGGAAACAATGCTCAGCCGCGTGGCCAATTCTATCTACTGGATGTGCCGATATATCGAACGGGCGGAGAATGTGGCCCGCTTCATCAGCGTCAACCTTAATCTGCTGCTCGACATGCCCTCGGAGCGGGGAAAACACTGGGAACCGCTGGTGATGATCACCGGCGACCAGGAGCTGTTTGAGGAGCATTATAGCGACCCCACCCAGGAGGCTGTGGTCCATTTTCTCACCTTTGATCGCCAGTATCCCAACTCCATCCTTTCCTGCCTGGCGTCTGCCCGGGAGAATGCCCGCTCCATCCGTGAGATCATTTCCTCGGAGATGTGGGAACATCTCAACACCTTTTACCTGGAGATGGCCGACCCCAGGTTTCAACCCATGGCTCTGCAGGATCCGCACAAATTTTTCAAAATCATCCAGATGCGCAGCCACCTGTTCACCGGTTTGATGGACTCGACCATGAGCCACGGCGAGGCCTGGAATTTCGCCCGCATCGGCATGATGATGGAGCGCGCCGACAAGACCTCGCGGATCCTCGACGTCAAGTACTTCATGCTCCTGCCCGAGGCCGATCTGGTCAATACCCCCATCGATAACATCCAGTGGACGGCGGTGCTCAAATCCGCCAGCGCCTTTGAAATGTACCGCAAAGAGCACCATCTGATCACGCCGCGCATGGTGGCCAGTTTCCTCATTTTCGATGAGCAGTTTCCGCGCTCCATCCGTCACTGCATCACCAAGGCCCAGGTCTGTTTGCACCGCATCTCCGGTTCGCCCAACGGATCCAATAATAATGCGGCGGAAAAATTGCTCGGTCGCCTCAAGGCCGATCTGGAGTATACTGACATCGACGAGGTGGTGAATCAGGGCATGCACGAGTATCTGGACAACCTGCAGACCCGGCTCAACCAGGTGGGCGCGGCCATCGGCGCCACCTTTTTCAACATCAAACCCATGGTGGAGACGGCGACCAGCGAGCAGTAACCAGCGTCTTCACCCGAACCACTCTCACCAATCAATGGACATGGTTGCCGGATGTCTCCGGGGATCATGTCCATGCTGCTTCCAAGGACCGCCCGTGGGAATCCATGTTGCCCTGAACCACCGAACCTCGTATCGCTACGACCGCCTCATTACCCTGGCACCGCAGATCGTCCGCCTGCGGCCGGCCCCCCATTGCCGGACACCGATTTTGAGCTATTCGCTGACCATCACCCCGAAAGACCATTTCATCAACTGGCAGCAGGACGCCTTCAGCAACTACCTCGGGCGACTCGTTTTCCCGGAGAAGACGGCCGAGTTTCAGGTGGAGGTCGATTTGGTGGCGGAGATGATCGTTATCAACCCCTTTGATTTTTTTCTCGAACCCGATGCCGAGACCTTTCCCTTTGTCTATGAACCGGGGCTGAAAATCGATCTCGGTCCGTATCTGGCCCGAGAGCCGGCCGGGGAACAGCTGAGCATCTTTCTGCAGCAGGTCGATCGCAGTCCCCAGCAGACCATCGACTTCCTCGTGGCCCTGAACCTGCAGTTGAGCCGGCACATCCGCTATCTCATTCGCATGGAACCCAATGTCCAGAGCTGCGAGCAGACGCTTCAATTGGGCAGCGGCTCCTGCCGCGACTCGGCCTGGCTGCTGGTCAATATCCTGCGCCATCTGGGCCTGGCGGCCCGTTTTGTCTCCGGCTACCTGATTCAACTCAAGGCCGATGTCCTCTCTCTCGACGGTCCTTCCGGACCGGAGCAGGATTTCACCGACCTGCATGCCTGGACCGAAGTCTATCTCCCCGGCGCCGGCTGGGTGGGCATGGATCCCACTTCTGGCCTCTTTGCCGGCGAGGGCCACATCCCGCTGGCTTGTTCACCGGAACCGCAGAGCGCGGCGCCCATCAACGGTGTCCTTGAAATGTGCGAGGTGGCCTTTGATCACCAGATGAGCGTGCAGCGCATCCGGGAAGAACCGCGTTCTACCCGGCCCTATCCGGAATCGGTTTGGGAGGCCATCGTCGATCTGGGAGATCGGGTCGACCAGCAATTGCAAGACGCCGATGTCCGCCTGACCATGGGAGGCGAGCCCACCTTTGTCGGCATCGACAACATGGATGATCCCCAATGGAACACCGAGGCGTTGGGGTCGGAAAAGCTGCGGTTTTCAACCAACCTGATTCAGGAACTGCGGGAGCAATGGGCACCGGGTGGGCTGTTGCACTGCGGCCAGGGCAAATGGTACCCGGGCGAATCCCTGCCCCGTTGGGCCCTGGGCTGCTACTGGCGCCGGGACGGGGTGCCGGTGTGGACGGACGACCAGTGGTTGGCCGATCTGGCTCGGGATTACGGTTTTGGCAGTGCCGATGCCAAGCTGTTCATCGAGACCCTGGCCGGTAAACTGGGGGTGAGCCAGTCCTACATCCGTGAGAGTTTTGAGGATATTTTCTATTATCTCTACAAAGAGCAACGGTTGCCGGTCAATATCGACCCCACCGATCCCCGGCTTGACGATGTCGAGGCCCGGACGCGCATGGCTCAGGCCTTTGAGCGCGGGCTGGGCGCGGTGGTAGGCTATGTTCTTCCCCTGCAGCACGGCTCCTGGAAAAGCGGCCCCTGGCCGTTGCGGAGCGAGCATCTCTTTCTCCTGCCCGGCGATTCTCCGGCTGGATTGCGCCTGCCCCTGGAATCGCTGCCCTGGGTTTCCCCGGAAGATTTTCCCATTGAGTATCCCCTGGATCCCATGGCCGAACGGGGACCGTTGCCGGATGCACACAGCAGCCAACACTTCGTGCAGGGGCAACCGGAAGAGGCAACGGGAGAGGGGATTCGCACTCAGCCCGCGCCCTATGCCGATCCGCAGCCTGTGGCCGGTGAATCGGCGGCTTGGCTGGTGCGGACCGCGCTCTGCGTGCAAGCCCGCGAGGGCGGGCTCTACGTGTTTATGCCGCCCATTGTCAAGTTGGAAGGCTATCTCGAACTGGTTGCCGCCATCGAGCAGACTTCCAAAGAAACCCATCTACCGGTGGTGATCGAGGGGTACACACCACCCTCTGATCCGCGTCTGGAATGTTTGCAGATCACCCCGGACCCCGGCGTTATCGAGGTCAATATCCAGCCCATGCGCAGCTGGCGGCAGATGGTGGACTGCACCACCGCGCTCTACGAAACCGCCCGGCAATCCCGCCTGGCTACCGAGAAATTCCTGGTCGACGGTCGACAGAGCGGCACCGGCGGCGGCAACCATATTGTCATTGGCGGGGCTACGCCTGCGGACAGCCCCTTTCTCCGGCGGCCCGATCTGCTCCGTAGTTTTCTCACCTTCTGGAACAATCACCCTTCCCTGTCTTTTCTGTTCTCCGGCCTTTTCATCGGCCCCACCAGTCAGCAGCCGCGCATCGACGAGGCCCGGCACGACAGCCTCTATGAACTGGAGATCGCTTTTGCCGAACTGGACCGGCAAACCGGTGCGGACCATCCCTGTCCGCCGTGGCTGGTGGACCGGCTTTTCCGCCACCTGCTGGTCGATGTCAGCGGCAACACCCACCGGGCCGAATTCTGTATCGATAAGCTCTATTCCCCGGACAGTGCCGCAGGCCGCCTTGGCCTGCTTGAGTTCCGCGCCTTTGAGATGCCGCCGCATGCCCGCATGAGTCTGGCCCAGCAACTGCTGCTGCGGATCTTTGTCGCCTGGTTCTGGCAGACACCGTATCGTCAGCCCCTGATCCGCTGGGGCACCCGTCTCAATGATCGCTTCATGCTGCCCCAACCGGTGCAAGACGATTTTGCCGATGTCCTGGCAATTCTCAACGAGGCCGGTTTCCCGGTCACCATGGATTTTTTCTACCCCCATTTTGAGTTCCGCTTCCCCATCCATGGCCGGATCGACTGCCAGGGCTTGGAAATTGAACTGCGTCAAGCCCTGGAGCCCTGGCATGTGCTAGGCGAGGAACCCGGTGGCGGCGGTACGGCGCGCTATGTCGACAGCTCGGTGGAACGGGTGCAGGTCAAGGTTTCAGGCATCACCGACGAGCGCTACCTCCTCACCTGCAACGGTCGCCGGGTGCCCTTGCAAGCAACCGCCACGGCCGGCGTGCACATCGGGGGGGTTCGCTTCCGGGCCTGGCAACCCCCTTCCTGCCTGCATCCGACCATCGGTGTCCATGCACAGCTTACCATCGACCTCTTCGACACCTGGACGGGCAGGGCCGTGGGGGGCTGCATCTACCACGTCGGCCATCCGGGGGGACGCCATCACGAGATCCTGCCGGTCAACGCCAATGAAGCCGAGGGACGACGTCATGCCCGCTTCATCCCCCATGGGCACACTCCGGGCGGGCCGCGACCGATTCCGGCCGGAGAAAACAACCCCGACTTTCCTTACACCCTTGATTTGCGGCGGTGAACGCGGTACATCGGTCCAGACCGCGACTAAAGCGGCTCCCCTCTCAATGACGAGACGATGGCAGCATGAGCACATTCACTGACCCCCACAGACCCGGTACCGCACCGGGCACCTTGTTTGCCGCCTCCGGCTGTCCTGTGGGCACTTATTGCGAAGCATTTGCCGCCCCGGGCCAACCACGGCAGCAGTGGCAATCCATTGTTGCCGCTCTGGAGGCGACATCCCCCGAATTGCTTGGGCAGCGCCAGGAGCGGGTCAAACGGATGCGTCACGAAGACGGCGCCACCTACAACCCCTTTGATACACCGGACGGCAAGGGCACCCCCTGGGCGCTGGAGATGATCCCGCTGCCCATCACGGCCGCTGAATGGGCGGGCTTGGAGGCCGGGCTCATTCAGCGGGCGCGGCTGCTTGAACAGATCCTGGCTGACAGTTACGGCCCCCAGGATCTGTTGAAAAGCGGCCACCTGCCCTCGCAACTTATCTTTGCCAACCCCCATTTTCTCCACACCTGCCACGGCATCCAGCCCCCGGGCAACCGCTTTCTCACCTATTACG
Source organism: Desulfobulbales bacterium (assembly GCA_038318785.1). GTDB lineage: Bacteria > Desulfobacterota > Desulfobulbia > Desulfobulbales > Desulfobulbaceae > Desulfobulbus. The sequence goes on from JBBQCO010000041.1 coordinate 16,780, forward strand.
CGGTCGACCTCTATCGCGGTCCGGACGGCCGTTTTCGGGTGTTGCGGGATTACAGCACCAACCCGGTCGGCCTTGGCTACGCCCTGGAAAATCGGATCATTATCTCCCGCATGTTCCCCGAGTTGTACCACAGTACCCAGATTCAGCGCTTGGCTCCCTTCTTTCGGGCTTTCCATAACAGCTTGGTGCAGCGCGCCTCCCTGCGGCGGGAGGACCCCAACATCGTCCTGCTTTCGCCTGGCCCGGACAGCCCCATCTACTTTGAGCAGGCCCTGCTCTCCCGCTACCTGGGCTACCCGTTGGTCGAGGGGCAGGATCTGACCGTGCGCAACGGTCGAGTTTTCCTCAAAAAGCTGGCTGGGCTGGAGCCGGTGGATACCATTTTTCGACACATCCCAGACCAGAGCAGCGATCCCTTTGCCCTGCGGCGGGAGACGACCTCCGGCGTCGCCGGCCTGATCCAGGTGGCTCGCGAGCAGAATGTCGACCTCGTCAACCCCATCGGCAGCGGTTTCCTGGAGACGCCGGTGCTGCCGATTTTCCTGCCCGACCTCTGCCGAAGGCTGCTGGGCCAGGATTTGATTCTGGAGAACCATCCGGCCTGGTGGTGCGGCACCCCGGAAGGGCAAAACCAGGTGCTCGCCAACCTGAACCAGCTGACCGTGCACCACGCCCTTGACCGCTCGGCCACGGTGGGCCATCCCGCCGATTTTGCAACAACCATCCAGGCCTCTCCTTTCTCCAGCATGGCCAGGGAAGCGGTCCATCCCGCCGCGGTTCCCGCTTGGGAGGGGCAGGGCATCCGCTCTCGTTTCACCCTCTTACGGATTTTTGCCTGCGCCACGGAGGAGGGTTTTGCAGTCATGCCAGGTGGTCTGGCTATCACCGCCAAGGAGACCGACACCCTCTTAGGCGATATTCCGGAGCGGCAGCAGAGCAAGGATATCTGGGTAGTGTCCGACCAGCCGGTGCAACCGTTTAGTCTGATGAGCGGGCTGCAGGCGATCACCGAGTTTCAGCGCGGCAGCGATCTGCCCAGCCGGGTAGCGGACCACCTGTTGTGGCTGGGGCGCTATCTGGAGCGGACCGAGGGGTTGATCCGGCTGCTGCGCTCGGTCTTTCGTCGTCTCTCCGGCGAGACGCGGCCGGAAGATATTCCGGAACTGCACTTTCTTCTCAACCTGCTGCGGGCCGGCAACACCATTGCCCCTGTCCCGGAGGGTGAGGGCGATAGATACCTTCCCCCAAACCTGGCGGCCCAGTTGCATGAGGCTCTTTACCGGCAGGATCGTCCCGAGAGTGTAGCCGCTCTTCTTAAACGGGTGCAGGAGACGGCACGCAATGTCCGCGACCGGCTTTCCCCTGACTCCTGGCGGGTGATCAACCGTTTGGCGGATTTCGGCGATATCCCAGGCGATGATCCGCTGGAATTGCTCGATAACACCCTGTTCACGCTCAGCGCCTTCAGCGGCCTGGCCATGGAGTCGATGACCCGAGGTCTGGGCTGGCGGTTCATGGATATGGGGCGCCGCGTCGAGCGGGCTCAGCATCAGATTGGCCTGATCCGCCTGGGCATGCCGCAGGTCTGCGAGGCCTCGCACCCGGCGCTGGAGGCCCTGCTCGAGGTTTCCGACAGCATCATGACCTATCGCGCCCGCTATCGGACCGCTTTTCAGCTGGCCCCGGTGCTCGATCTCCTGCTCATGGACGAGACGAACCCCAAATCGCTGGCCTTCCAGTTCAGCCAGCTGTCCACCCATGTCGAACAGTTGCCCCGGCCAAACGAGCGCCGATTTGCCAGCCTTGAGGAGCGCATCGCCCTGGAAATGCTCACTGCCACCCGCCTGCTCGACCTCACCGGGCTGACTTGCAGCAAGGGTGACGCTGAAAACGATGCCCCCCTGACCCACTATCTCGAAGCCATGGAGACCCGTCTCCAGGAATTTGCCCAGCAGATCAGCGCCCACTACCTGAGCCGGGTGACGGCCACACCTCATTTTACGATGCTGCTTGATGAGCGTGTTCCATGAAATACCGCATTACCCATACCACCGCCTACCACTACTCGGAGCCCGCTTCCCTCTCCCAGAACGAACTGTTTCTCACGCCGCGCACCACTGACCTTCAACAGGTAATAGACAGCCATCTGACCTTCGAGCCCGAGCCCCAGTACCTGCATCGCCGTATCGATTACTTCGGCAACATCGCCCATGTGTTCATGGTCCAGCAGCCCCATGGTGAGCTCGCCCTGACCGCCACCAACACCGTCCAGACCAACCCGTCCCTTACCCCGAACACGGCGGCAACCCTACCCTGGGAGAACGTGGTCCAAAGGTTGGTCACCCATGGGCAGCCGGAAGAACTGGAGGCCTCGCAGTTTGTTTTTGCCAGCCCGCTGATCGCCCTCAATTCCGCCGTCCGCGCCTATGCCCGGCATTCCTTTCCCCCAGGAACGCCGGTGCTTACGGGTGCCGTTGATCTGATGCGGCGGATTTTTACCGAGTTCACCTACGACAAATCGGCGAGCACGGTGGACACCTCGGTTGCGCAGGTGCTGGCCAGCCGCAGGGGCGTGTGCCAGGATTTTTCCCATCTCGCCATTGCCTGTTTGCGCTCGCTGGGACTGGCGGCGCGGTACGTCAGCGGCTATCTTGAAACCCAGCCGCCTCCGGGTACACCCAAAATGGTTGGCGCCGACGCCTCCCATGCCTGGGTGTCGGTGTTCGTGCCCGAGGTGGGTTGGGTCGATTTCGACCCGACCAACAATATGCTCGTCGGCGAGTCCCACATAACGCTGGCCTGGGGACGCGATTACAGTGATGTCGCCCCGGTCAAGGGCGTGGTCATGGGCGGCGGTGTGCACACCCTCTCGGTGGTGGTGGATGTGGCGAGGTTGGGATAGAAAAGGGAGGTTGGTGGAACGATCCGGTTGTTCCCGGATCAATTTTGTTGTTATCTGACAGTGACCCTCCCCGCAATCGTGGCCATAGTTCAACGTAGCTTCAGCTCTGTGAACAGTTGTCGATTTTTAAAAACCACTTTGAGTTGGCCCTGCCAGGCACATTGGCTATAACGCAGTGCGTTAGGGAGATGAGTTCCACCATCGACGAGGCGAGCGGTACAGGTTCCCTTTACCTGAAGGGGTGCGGGGAATTAGATTTTTTCCCATCTCTATCGGAGGCACGATATGACCCAGGCCACCTACGACCCCACCCGAACCGGATTGCTCCTTGTGGACCCCTTCAACGACTTCCTCGCTCCGGAGGGCAAACTCTGGCCGTTTGTCAAAGAAGTGGCGGAGGCGGTGGATCTCCTCCCGCACCTGCGGCAGATTGTTGCTGCAGCCCGCAAGGCCGGAATTCAACTCTTCTTCGTGCCTCATCATCATTGGGAGGAGGGAGATTATGCAACCTGGAAGCATGCCAACCGTACCCAGATCGCCTCGGGCAAACGGCAGCTGTTCGCCCGGGGCTCATGGGGCGGGGGCTACCATGCCGATTTCCAACCCCAGCAAGGCGAGGTCATTGTCAAGGAGCATTGGGCGCAAAGCGGGTTTGCCAACACCGATCTCGACCATCAACTGAAGATGCATGGGATTGAAAAAATTATCCTCATCGGCATGCTGGCCAACACCTGCATAGAATCCACCGGACGCTTCGGGATGGAGCTCGGTTACCATGTGACGCTGGTGAAGGACGCCACCGCTGCCTTCAACCAGGAGGCAATGCATGCGGCGCATAGCATCAACGGCCCCACCTTTGCCCATGAAATCGTTACGACCAGCGAACTCCTTTCGAATCTTGCTAGCCTTTGCAAGAACGACACAGCATCAGGATGCGGTCCATCTGCAGCAGTGTAAGACTGAATCTTTGCAAGGGGGCTTAACGTCAAACACCAACGCCAGGATGAGGGGGTCACGAGAACCGTACGCATCTGGTTGAGAGCAATTCGCAACCGGCTGAATCTGCTGGGCGAATCCCAATCCCCGTTCAAGGTATTGCGTTTCTTTCATCAAGACGAACACCAGAGGCAGCACGAACAAACCGAATTATCCGGAACCTGAAAGGTAGAAAAATAGACATGAGAAAATCGTTCATACTGTTCACACTCTTCATTGCATCGGCGGCCTGGGGGGGCATACCGGCCACGCCTGTTATGACCCTGTATCGATTTAATAGTGCACTCGATGTTCCCTATTACGACGTTGCCTCTTTTCGGAAAACAGGACCTTCTACACCGGTCGGCACCCTGGCCCAAGGTACATCGCTTGTCCCCTGTTTAGTCGTCAGCGGCGGGCAGCCGCTCACCGATAACCAGGGCATTCCCTATGTGGGCTTTCAGGTGGTGGTGGATTCGCGCACGGCCACACCCGCGGCGACGGAACGATTTAAAAATGCCCTCAAGGAACGCCAATCGCTGACGGTTGCCAACCACCATTGTGACGCTAGCGTTCAGTCTGTGATTGATGTTCGCAACCTGTACGCCATGGGGAAAGCGCCTTCTTTTGATCCGCCGCTCCCGGCCAAAGTCAGTCCCGTAGTTAATCATCCCAGCGGCGAGTTGGATCAAATCGTTCGCGCCTTCCACAATTCAACCCAGTGCGACAGCGCCAACCGGCGCCTGCTGGAGCGTCGCACCGCCTTGCAGGAGGCCTGGAATCTCTTCATTCGGGATCAGCAAAGCCGCTGGTCAATTGACTTGCTGCAGCGCGCCAAACATCTGGATTACACCATGCGCACCGCGATTTTCGAAGGGCATTTGGAGCGCGGTTGTAACGCCTATGGCGCCTGTGAACGCAATATTATTGCGCTTTCGATTCGCAACCGTGGCCGCGAGGCCTGTTCCAAACGCCAGGGGTGCGGGGCACCAGGGGATTTCCAGGGCGTATCGAGCGCAGTCTCGCAATACAATATCTGGGATGAATACCTGACCCAGATTTCTGGGCTGACCTCCTGTTTCCTGCGCGACGATTTGGCCGGCCAGGGCAGCGCTAGCTCACGGAATTACAGTAAGCTGCAAAGCATGTATGCCCAGAATCTGGCGGATGTGCAACGGATCTTGTTTGGTTCCGACCAAGACCTCATGGCGATTTTCCCCAACAACTCGTTGCCGGATCTAAAAAAACTCAAACACTATTATCATGCCCCGGCGATGGGCAAGTGCTTTCCCCAGCATGACCGGGTCGAGTTCATTTCGGGAGCGGTAGCCAGCAAGGGCAACGACTTCGCGCTCATTGCCAATACCCGGATTCAGGTGGATCAACAGACGGGTAGCGGATATTTCTTTCGCAATTTCGTGGTGAAGGAAGATCCGGCCAGGGATACGATCACCATCGTAGACAACTACCCAGGATTTGTCGTCGATGGGAGAAGGGTTTCCCTGAAAGAAACGACCTCCAGGTGTGCCCCCTATGGCATTCCGAGTGGCTGCCGATTCGAGCAAATCGGACGATATCGCAAAACACCCTCCTGGATCAATTCCGGCAAACCACTGGAGCTGCTTTGCCGTGTTGCAGACCGGGGTGAACAATGCCAGGGAGGGGATATTCTGAAAACAACTAAAGTGGGCGGCGTTTGTGATACCGAGATGCGGCCGGTTACAGGTGCCAATTAGGATCGGATGCGGGCTTTAGCATCACTTCGGCCACCGGCCGGGTCCGGATGGTCGTCAATAAACCACAGAAATATAAATCGTTAGCGGAACGGCTCGCCGAGTAATCTTTCGGCAAGTTTCTTTCCCTGTTCCCTGGCCTCAATCCGCTGGGCCTCGTTGTGGCCGTATCTCGGGTAGTGTTGTCGAAACCAGGAAAAACGGCGCTGGGCAATCTTCCCCTGCAACTTCAGGAGAAGGCCTAAAGATCGCCACGGTTCTTTGACCGGGTGGTTGAAGACGATCGGGTTTTCGACCACAGAGCCGTATCGCCTGAGGCGCCTTTTCATCGTCCAAAAATGCAGTCGCCAATAGGCCCGGCAGGAAATAAACGGCACCACCCGTTTGCCGCCGCAAACATCTCTGCCATACCGATCAAGAAAATCGAGCATGGGGCCGCTTGGATTATACGACCACGTCGGCCCGGCGAGAACAATACAGTCCCAGGAGTCAACACAACATGCAGAAACCGGCGCAATGGTCATGCGCTTTTGAAAGAAGGTCACGACCATTGCGATGGCCAAAGGGATAAAGGTTTTGAAAGGAAACGCATAGGGTGTGATCGGGGCCAGCCGTTCCTGTGCAACCTCAATGCCCGCACCTTCCAAGCTGGCGATGAAGTGCCGCAGTTGCACCTTGGTCTGATGGGTATAGGTGTAATATACTACAAGTACGCGCTTTTTGTCCAAATTGAATCCTCAGTTTCGGTTTCTTCCGTCTATCCTGTACCCTTTTGTTTTCTCCTGGCAAATCGACGACCCTGCTGGTCGCGGGTAAGAATCCGGGAAAGCAATCACAACGATCGGGTCTCTGTCCGTATTTCGTCGAGCACTTCGCGAACTTTGCCGGCGAGGACTTGCGGAGTGATCGGCTTGAGGAGGATTCGGCGAATGTTCAGACGATCGAGATTTTCTCCGGAAAGATCCTCCTTGTATCCGGTGTAAATGATCATCGGCGTCCGGGCGCCGATATCGCGGAGGCTGCGGGCCAGAGCGATTCCGGTCAAGCCGGGCATGGTCATGTCGCTGATCACCAAATCAACCTCAGAGTGATGCGTGCTCAGGAAGGCCAAGGCCTGGAGGCTATCGGTGAATTCCGTTACCCGGTAGCCCAAATTGAGGAGAATTTCTCTGCCGATCTCCACCAGGAACGGATCATCATCGACATAGACGATGTGCTCTTCGCCGGATGTCGGTGCTTCGGCCAGAGCGAGCGGAACCTCATCGGCGGTATTGAGGCTTCGGTGCAGGTAGATGTCGAACCTGGTCCCCTGGCCCGGAGTCGATTCCACAGTGATCAGCCCCTTCAAGTTCTGGACGATGCCATGCACCACAGAAAGACCGAGGCCGGTGCCCTCATCCTTGCTCTTGGTGGTGAAGAAGGGGTCAAAAATACGGTTGCGGATAGACTCGGGGATGCCGTGACCGGTGTCGCTGATCCGAATGCGCACATAGTCGCCCAGGGACAGCGTTGGATTCAGGTCGACAAACGCCTGGTCCAGGGTGACATCCTCCAGGGCGACCGACAGCGTGCCGCCGTGCTCCCGCATGGCATGGCCGGCATTGGTGCAGAGATTGAGCACTATCTGGTGGATCTGCACCGGGTCGGCCAACACCGTGCTCTTTGAATTGAGCCGGTCCTCCATGGTGATGGTCGAGGGCAGGGTAGCTCGAAGCAGTTGCATCACTTCGCGGACAACCGGCTCCAATTGCACCGGCTGCAGGGTGGTTTCGGTCTTCCGGCTGAAGGCGAGGATCTGGTAGATGAGTTCACGCGCCTTTTCGCCGGCGGCAAGGATCTTTCGCAGATATTCCCGCACCCTGCTGTCGGCGGATTCTTTTATCAAAATGATTTCCGCATAGCCGATGATCCCCGCGAGGATGTTGTTGAAATCATGGGCGATGCCACCTGCCAGCGTGCCGATGGCCTCCATTTTCTGGTTTTGGCGGATATCCCGCTCCAGCAGGACCCGCTTGGTGTCGTCAAAGAGATAGCCGCGGATACGAACCAGTTCTCCCTGCTCGTCAAATTCACCGATCTCGTTGCCGATACAGTAGAGCGGCCGGCCATCCCGCCGCCGGAGTTCCGATTCATACCGTTCCAGCTTGCCTTCCTTGCGAATCCTGTCGAGAAAGACCTCCCGATCCGCCCCGGAGGCATACTGGGTGACCACATTGGTCCGTTTGATTTCGTCGATGGTCTCGTAGCCAAACATGCGGGCATAGGCACGGTTACAGTCAATGATCTCGCCGACGGCCGAAACAATAAAATCACCGGTGAGGTCATCGTCGAAAAACTGCCGGTAACGAGCTTCGCTCAGCCGCAGTTCGGCTTCCGCTTGCTTCAGAGGACTGATATCGACAAAACTCTCGATCAAATAGCTTTTTCCGCCATTCTCGATGCTGGCAACACTCTTTAAGACCGGCAATTCGCTGTGATCAGCGTG
>JBBQCO010000042.1:0-24727 GCA_038318785.1 Desulfobulbales bacterium
AGAGAAAAGGATTGAGGATGCCGAGGAGCAGGGCCTTGAAAAGCACCGGTGTCGGAGTATTTTTGAGGGAGCCGAGCTTGTCTTGCAAGGCGAGGATGATCAGCAGGGTCAGGGTCGAGATCGCCACCGAGTAAAACAGCAGGGTAAAGGGGCTGACATAACGCAGGCCAATTTTGAAGGCTGAAGCGGCGCCACCCCAGAAAAGGATGGTCAGCAGGGTGAACAGGGTGGCCTTGGTTTGTCGGTGCATGGCGAGCCGGGAAAACCCCTCCGGGACAAGGGGGTTGGAATCTCTCTTTTTTCTGGTCGCGACCAGTGGCTCGGATCAGTCCAGAGACCGCTTGCCCAGGTTGCCGTAACGGTGGTAATGGTGGCAGATCGACTGCTGCCTGAGGGATTGGAGCAGCTCGATCCGATCCTCCATGTATACCGGAGTCCGGCCGATATAGGCACCGGTTTTTTGCTGCAGCAGTGTAGATTTCGATGGGCACCCGGCCCGGTGATCTCAATGAGTTGGGTTTGCTCCCTTGCTAGCCTGGAGCGTTGGTTTCAGGTCGTGATGTCAGGTAGATCCACAAAAAGGTAACGCATGAATCTGTTTCAAGTATTCAGCAATTCAGGTGAATTGGCCGGCAATAATAAGCATCTGAATTATTGCCCCAGGTGTGGAGCAGATTTCATGAGCAAAGAGCTTGGGAAATTTGAACGACAGAGCTGTGATAAATGTGGTTTTGTCAATTATCTGAATCCAAGCCCTGGAATCACTATTATAATGAGATCGCCTGACGGAAAAATATTAATAGGAAAAAGATCAGAAAATGCACGATATGGAAATAAATGGTGTTTGCCTGGTGGTTATATCGAGTATGAGGAATCCTTTATTGAAACCGCCCATCGTGAGGTTTTAGAAGAGACAGGTCTCGAAATACAAATCGAAGGAATTGTTAATGTAGTATCAAATCATCTCGATGATTTGCATCATAAAATTGTCATAGTTCTAATAGGGGATGTATTGGGAGGTCACCAGGGGCCAAGGGATGACTTAACAGAGCTCAAGTGGATAGATAGTGCTATGCATCTGGGGACAATCTATGCTTTCGAAGCTGACAAAAGAATAATTGATTGCTATTTTGCAGGAAATATGAAAATATTGTCCATTGACGATAGAATCGAAAAGATATGATTCGAAAAGATACGCTTCAACCGCCCACGAGGGTTAAGCGTATGTTGCTTTAATGGCCAAGGTCTTTCCTGTATTCAAAAAGAAGAATATGAAAAATTTAGTCAGTGAGTAAACAGATGAGCAAAACACTTGTACAAATGACAGCTGAAATTATCCAATCCCAGATAACCAGCAAACAGATGAGCACTGAAGAAATCAAAGCTGCTCTGAACGAAACCTTCCAAGCTCTTAAATCCCTTCAAGATGCCGAAGCAGGGGGGATGCTTGAGACAGAAACGGAAGCAACCGCCACAGTGATGGACCCCAAGAAATCCATCCAGAAAAACAAGATTGTCTGTCTTGAATGCGGCCAGGAATTCAAGATGCTGTCTCCTAAACACCTGAAGTCGCATGGCCTCACTGCAAAAGAATATCGCAAGAAGCATGGTCTGGCAGCTCGCCAACCACTGTGTGCCAAAGCCCTTTCAGAGAGGCGATCTCAGTCTGGTAAAGAGAGAGGTCTGCCGGACAACCTCCGCAAGGCTATCGTTGCCCGCACGAAGAAAAAAGTCACCCCGGAATGAAATGAGAGGTACGCCCTCTTCTGGGTTCATTTCCGGGAGAGGGTGTACCGTTTTGTCAGTATCCCCTGTCCCGCCATCCTGTCAATTTCCCCAATTCCACCAAGCCCACCGAATTGCAGAGGTAGGCCTTTGTGAATCAGGGTCTGTAAGAGTTACCTCCTTCCTGTTAGTGTTGAGTTTCTGTTTATCCTTCTCTTGGGGAAGTACTTCTGGTTATTTTACATCGAGTTTATTTAATTAAATATTTCAAAGTTATCACAATCTTCGAGGCGCCGTATGAACAAATCAGAATTGATAGAAGCACTCGCTCAAGATCAAGGCCTGCCCACCAAGACAGCCGCATCCATTGTTAACACGATTTTGGATACAATGATCGAAACGCTGGTGCGAGGCGACAATATCGAACTGCGCGGCTTTGGAAGTTTCACCGTGAGGGAATATGAGACGTATACCGGAAGAAATCCCAAGACGGGAGCTCAAGTATCGGTAAAGCCTAAAAAATTGCCTTTTTTTAAAGTCGGTAAGGACCTTCGAGAGTCGATAGATGAAAACCGAGGCAAATGACTCGTTGTTGACTGACGAACAACAGTCTGTCGGAGGTTAACGGTGAAGGTAAAAGTAATGCATCAATGGCGAGATTGGCTATTGGAATGTGTCGGTGTCGGTCAGTAGCCGAGTGCGACCACGGGCACTAAATAAAACCTTGGCCACCTCAAATCCATGAGAAAAATAGCTTTCGGATACTCAACCCGCTGCAATAGTCGATGTGCCCATTGCGTGGCCGCCGGGGCTGTGCCTGAGTATAAAAAAATGGAGCTTTCCAAGGCGAAAGAAATCATCCGAGAGATGGCAGCTGTTGACGTTACCGGCATCAGCTTTACTGCTGGTGAGCCGTTTCTCTATTTTTCCGATCTCCTCGAATTGATCGCTCTTTGCCGGGAACTCAATATTTACACCCGGATCGTTACCAATAGTTATTGGGCAAAGACCCCCGACACGGCGCATCACTTACTCAGCATGCTCAAGCAGAGCGGGCTTTCCCAACTGCGTCTGAGCTCCAGCAGATGGCATCAAGAACATGTTCCACCCCTCAATGTGTTGAACGCGGCTCAGGGGTGCATGCAAACAGGAATTGATTACTTCATTTCTTTTGTGACTGATTTTTCAGAAGAAGATGATGCGCATGAGCAATTTTTACGAGACCATCGACTCAAATTTTTCCCAGAACCGATCATCTATGCCGGGCGGGCCGATTCCTTGGATCGAAAGGAACTCTTCACCGATTACCAGGAGAATCGCTGTGCGATGAATCCTTATCTGGCTCCGGATTTGAACATGTATGCTTGTTGTGATGCAGGCAGTCACTTTACTACGACGAATGTTTTCTTGCTCGGCAGCCTCCAGGAGCATTCCGTTGGACAACTGTTTATGAGGAGCGAAACCAATCCTCTCTACAACTGCATCCGATCCTTGGGCATCAGTGCTATAGCCTCCTTCTTTGGGCTCAAAGCCCGCGAAATAGTCACCTATCGCAAATGCGAGTTGTGTAAAATGCTGTTCGATACGCCGGAGACGCTGAAAAACCTTCAAGAAGCCGCCGGTGCAGATCTGCAGCGATGGGTGAGGTGATGCGCTGATTTTTTCAGTATACGTTGCTGTCAAAACTGGGGCCTCTTTCCACGAGCGGGTAAGATGCAGCATTATCTGATGCAGATGGAGAAAACATGTGTTGACTTTCGTTGTATTGTGACAACCATGCTTGAAGAAAGAAGTCGCAACTGTTTCTCCGAAAGTTGAGATATCTGCTCGTTCTTGTTGGAACATGTTTGACCAATGCTTGGTGCTGGCTCGGCCAAGCAACTGTGCATATTTTTGAGACAAGCGGTCATGACTGGAACGGCGTACTGGAACAGGCTAATTTTCGCTGTGCCCTGTCAACATAAGGGCGCACTTAAAGATTCTCAAACTGGTCAGCTCAGCTGCCCTTCAACTAGAACGGAACATCAAGGGGGGAAGCGATGAAAACTCCTGAAAAGCCATCCCTGTTCCCGACCATTTTGTCCAAAGTGTTGGTTCTTCTCGGGGCGGCACTCCTCTTGGGAGCGGCACTTACCGTGCCTTTTTATTACGAAACGCAAACGCTGTGGTACAAAGTAGGAGCCGACAAGGTTATGCTCCGGTCCGGACAGCTGGCGGGTTTACTCGCCCTTGTTTTGTTGATCGGACAAATCCTTCTTGCGTTACGAGTCAAGCTTTTTGAACATCTTTTCGGCGGTGCCCGCCTGATGCGCTGGCATCAAATAAATGGTGTGCTTATTGCCTGTGCAGCCTGCAGTCATGTGCTTCTGGTGTTGGCTCCTGAAGGATTCGACAATCTGCCGATCGGCAAAAAATACTGGCCTGAAATGATCGGCGGGCTGCTTTTGCTTTTTCTCCTCACCATGGTGGTCACCTCCCGTTTCAGGTCGTGGTTCAAACTGGGGTATGCGCGATGGCGAATGCTGCATAAACCCATGGGCTACCTTTCCCTTGCGCTCGTTTTTTTTCATGTGCTCTTTGTCAGTGAATCTTTTGCCCGGGGATTGCCGAGAGCGGCATTGCTCACCGTTGCTCTAGGGTTGGCTCTGTTCATTGGCTTTATTCAGGTGCTGCGGCGGACATCGAAGGTAAAAACCACCAGCTCGCAGATCTAGCTGCATATCCGCCCCTATCGTCATGACAGCATCCGACTCTCATCCCCTGTGCCCGCACCGCTTGCCGCTTTCCGGGGCGGTTAATTTCCGCGACCTTGGCGGCTACCGGACCAGAGATGGCCGCCAGGTGAAGCGGGGATTGGTTTTTCGCTCCGATCATCTGTCCCGTCTGACGGCAGAGGACCAGCAGATGCTGCGGCGTCTCCGGTTCAAGGTGGTTTGCGATTTGCGCACCGTCCAGGAACAACAGCGCCACCCCGACCAGCTGCCGCAGGATGGTTCGATCCGCCTGCTTCTCCTCCCGGTCCAAGCCGGAAGCTTTGATCCGGCCCTGGCCATGGATCGCCTGCGGTCCGGAGAACGCGACTGGCTGTCCCTCGATTTCTTTATCAGCGTTTACCGGCAGTATCTTGATGATTTCGGTCCGGTGTGGGGCGGAATCTTGCGGCTCCTCGCCGCTCCCGAGAACCTGCCCCTGGTCTTCCACTGCACCGGCGGCAAGGATCGCACCGGCATCTGTGCGGCCCTGCTGCTCCTGACTCTGGGGGTGGCGGAGGCTGATATCTTCCTCGACCACGACCGCTCCAATGCCTGCAATGCCGAGCGTCTGCAACCGATCTATGCCCGATTCGCCGATCTGGGCATCGGGCCGGAGCAGGCCGCACCCTATCTGCAAGCCCCTCGGGAGCCCCTGGCCGCGATGCTAGAACACCTGCACAAATCCTACGGCACCATCGACAACTATCTGCTGTCCAGGGCCAGGTTGGACGAAGGGACTCTCGTGGCCCTGCGGGAAAATCTGCTCGAATGACTCCCTCCTCGACCTCGACCGATCGCAACGAAAATGTCCCAGCCCGGCAAGCGCCGGAAACGGTGCCATTCCCCTTGCGCCGGCAGGCTTGGCTGGCCGCAGCGCTCCTGTTCTGCCCCTGGCTGGCGACCCTTTTCTTCTATGGCCCCCTGTTTCGACAGCCCACCCTCGCCACCCTGACCCTGCTGCCGGGGCTCACTGTAGCCATCTCTCTGCAGCTGCGATTGGTGATCCATCTCGGATCCAATCACCGATGTGGCGAGGCGGACCGGCCGTTCCCCACCCTGGGGGCAGCCACTTGGATCACCCTGCTGCGCGGTGCCGCCATCGTCGCCCTTGCCGGTTTCCTGCCCCTGGCTGTTCTCCCGGTCCCGGCACTGTCTGCGGCCTTGATCTGGGCGCCGGGGCTGATCTATCTGGGCATCGCCCTGGCTGACCTGCTGGATGGCTTTGTGGCCCGCAGGCAGCATCGGCAAACCGAACTCGGCCAACGGCTGGATATTGAGACCGATGCCGCGGGGCTGCTGGTGGCCCTGCTGGTGGCCGTCAGCCTCGATCAATTGCCAATACTCACCCTTCTGGTGGGGCTTGCCTATTACCTCTTTCTCTTCGGTATCTGGTGGCGTCAACAGCTGCATTTACCTGTAATAGCCCTGCAACCAAGGCCCTATGCGCGGATCATCGCCGGCATCCAGATGGGATTGGTGGCCATGGCGCTGCTGCCCCTCTTCAACCCGCCCTTCACCTCCATCGCCGCCGCTCTCGTCATGACGCCACTCCTGGTTGGCTTTGGCCGGGACTGGCTGGTGGTTTCGTGCCGGCTGCGCATCGACAGCAACCAGCACACCGCCCTGGATCATTGGGCAGGCCTCGTGTTGGCCCGTTTCCTTCCCTTGGTGTTGCGCTTGCTTCTCCTGGCCGGTGGAATTTTCACCCTCGTTCAGGGCGCTGCTTCCTATCCGCATCCAGCCTGGCTGTGGGCACAGAGCCTCTGTTGCCTGCTGGTTGGCATCGGTTGGATGGGCCGCAGTGCAGCGCTGTTGCTCACCCTGTTGTTGAGCTGCAATCTGGCCCCTTACGGGACGGGTTTTTCAGTATTGGTCCTTTTCGGTATTGCTGCCACCTTGATGCTGACCGGCACCGGCCCGCTGTCCCTCTGGTCCCCGGAAGAGCGAATCCTCTATCGCCGCAGTCGGGATGGAGCCCCGGCTGGGGACGGGAAGGCATGATCGGGCGCGCCACATCATCGGTTGCGGGTTTCCTCTCCCCACTCATCGGCTGGCGCGGGCTGCTGCTGATTCTCGGCTTGGCCCTGGCCTGGCAGGCGCTGCGCGGTATGCCCTGGGGCGAAGCGTGGGGACGTTTGACCGGAATAGATCCTGGCAGCCTCCTCATCCTGCTGGTGCTCAATCTGGCACTGCTGCCGCTCATGACCGTCCGCTGGTGGCAGCTCCTGCAGGCGTTGGGCGCGCCGATCGGCTTGTACACAGCCTGCGCCTATCGTTTTGCCGGCAATGCGGTCAGCTATCTCACTCCCGGGCCCCATTTCGGCGGTGAGCCGCTGGTGGTCTATCTCCTGCACCAACGCCAGGGGATACCCCTGCCTGTGGCCGCGACCTCGGTTGCCATGGACCGAATACTTGAGCTTTGGGCCAGTATCGTGGTCCTGAGTTTCAGTCTGATCACGCTGACGATCACGGGCAGCGGGCCCTTTGCCGGGAGATGGGCCCTGGCCCTGGCTGTCACCCTGGCGGCCGTCCTTGCCGCTCTTCTGGCAGCCCTGTTCATGGGCAAACGCCCTCTCTCCCGACTCTGCTCCCGGCTCATGCGGTTACGCGGCACAGATAACTTCCCTCCCTCCGGTACCAGCGGTCGCTTGCTGGCAGCTCTCATTCAGGGCGAGACGCTGACCGAATCCCTCCTCCACCGGCATCGGCGCTCGTTTTTGCTGGCCAACCTCTATTCCCTTGGCCACTGGCTCGGGGTCTTCGTCGAATTTTGGCTGATGGCCGCCTTGCTGGGGTATTCGATGTCGTTTCTGCAATTGCTGAGTGCCGTGATGGCTGCCCGCCTTGCCTTTCTCACCCCCTTGCCGGCGGGTCTCGGTGCCCTCGAGGCCGCCCTGCCCTGGGTAACCGCCGCCCTGGGACTGGGGAGTGTTCTTGGTTTCAGCCTCTGCCTGCTCATCCGGGTTCGCGATATTCTCTTCAGCCTGGCCGGGTTAGGATTGACTATGAAATATTTGACTTGTCCGGGCAGGGCCAGTACTGTGGCTAAAAATGCAGAATCACAGGTGACGGCCGAAAAATAAATCTCCATTAAATCCTCTGGCTTCGGGTCGTTTTTCTCTGCGCGAGCGCACCTTTTTTTGGGGCGGTGCACCGCATTCTCCATCCCTTTTCAAGGAGGGCATTCTCAAGAAACCATGCTGCGTCAATCCACCCCTTCCTCCTTACCCGGCACCAGTGCCTGCAAGGTCGACCCGGAACAATGGTTCGCCAAGTTGCCGCTCCTGGCCGCGCAATTTTTAGCCGAGCATCACCGGCCGCTGGTCACGGTTTCCTATGCCCAAAGCGTGGACGGCAGCATCGCCACCCGGAATCGAGAACAGCTCCAACTGAGCGGCCCCCAGTCCATGGTGGTCACCCATCGCATCCGCGCCGCCTGCGACGCCATTGTTATCGGCATCAACACCCTGCTGATCGACAACCCCTTGCTCACCGTCCGTCTCGCCGATGGGCCGAGCCCCCAGCCTATAGTCCTTGACAGCCATCTGCGTATCCCTTTGCAGGCCCGACTGCTTGAACGGACCGACCTTGACTGCTGGATCGCCTGTACCGAAAAGGGTGATCCCGAGCGCATCAGCGCGGTGGAAAATCAGGGGGCCGAGGTCATCCGCTGCCGCCACGACCGTCAGGGCCGGGTCGATTTGCCGCATCTGCTCCAGCAGCTTGGCGAGAGAGGGATCAGCAGCCTCATGGTCGAAGGGGGCGGCCAGGTGATCTCGAGCTTCATCGAGGCGCGCCTGGCGGATCAGATGATCATCACCATCGCCCCCCGCCTGGTCGGCGGCCTGCCGGTGCTGGACCGCCCGGCCGTGTACAATGGCTCCCAGCTGTATCTCAACTCCCTGACCTACCAACCCTGCGGCCCGGACCTCATCCTCTGGGCCCAACCGCAATGGCAGGACCCATGAGGCGGCATCGGCTGGAATTTGTCGCCCCCGGCCAGGTCGCGGTGCACGAAGGACCGGCGCCGCAGCCGACTGCGAATCAGGTCCTGGTGCAGACCCGGCTCTCCGCGATCAGTCCAGGAACCGAGATGCTGGTGTATCGGGGGCAGTGGCCGCAGGGGGTCACGGTCGATGCCACCCTTGAGGCTTTAACCGGCACCTTTGCCTATCCCCTGGCCTACGGCTATTGCACGGTCGGCCGGGTGATCGCAACAGGATCGGCGGTGACTGGGGACTGGCTGGGCCGCCGGGTCTTTGCCTTCCATCCCCATGAAGACCTCTTCTGCGCCCACCCCTCGATTCTCCATCCCATCCCCGATGATCTCGACGATGAGACCGCCCTCTTTCTTCCCAATATGGAGACCGCGGTCAACCTCCTGCTGGATGGTGCTCCCCTGATCGGTGAACAGGTGGTGGTCATCGGCCAGGGCATTGTGGGGCTGCTCACCACCGCCCTGCTCGCCCGTTTTCCGCTGGCATCCCTCAACACCTTTGAATCACACCCTTTGCGGCGCGAGGCTTCGATCCGATTCGGCGCCACCCTCTGCCTTGATCCGGCGGACCCGGACCTTTTTGCCCGGCTGGGCGCGAATCCCGGTCAGGGCGGACAGGCGGATCTGGTCTTTGAGCTTTCCGGCAACCCGGAAGGCCTGGACACGGCGCTTGCTCTGACGCGCCCCAGCGGCCGGGTGGTGGTCGGCTCCTGGTACGGCAGTAAAAAGGTTGCGCTGGACCTGGGTTCTTTCTTCCATCGTGGCCGTCTTACCCTGATCAGTTCCCAGGTGAGCAGCCTGCCCCCCGCGCTCTCGGCCCGCTGGCAGACGTCCCGCCGCCTGGATGTGGCCTGGGAGATGCTGCGCCAGGTGCAACCCCGGAACTGCATCACCCATCGCTTCGCCCTGGGCGATGCCGCCTTGGCCTATGCGCTCATTGACCGCAGCCCGGCCGAGACCATTCAGGTTATCTTCGAACACCCTTCTACAAACACGCGGTGAAATTCTGCAGGGAGAGTAAAGCATGTACAGTCTCGGGATGCGGCGCGAATTCAGCGCTCGGCATTATCTGATCGGCGGTGACTGGGGAGCGGAAAACAGCGAGCATGCCCATCAGTATCGGATGGAACTGGTCCTTGAAGCCTTGAACCTGGATCGTCACGGCTATCTGGTCGATATTGTCGAGGTGGAACAGCACCTGGAGGCGGTGGTTGCCGATTTTTCCGGCCAGACCCTCAACGATCTTGCCGCCTTTGCCGGCCTCAACCCCAGCATCGAACGATTGGCCACCATTCTCCATGCCGCTTTCAGGGCACGATTGGCCCATCTTAGCCTCGAGGCCCTGACCGTCACCCTCTGGGAGGATGATATTGCCTGGACCTCCTACCGGGCACCCCTCTGATGCGTATCGGCCTGATCATTTACGGCAGCCTGGAAACCCTGACCGGCGGTTACCTCTATGACCGGATCGTGGTCGAAGGTCTGAAGCGGCTGGGCCATGAGGTGGAGGTGATCAGTCTCACCAGCGGCTCATATTTCCACCGGCTCGGGCACGGGTTGTCGTCCGACCTCTGTCGGCGCCTGCTGGCCGGCCGCTTCCACATCCTCCTGCAGGATGAACTCTGCCACCCCTCTCTTTTTTGGCTGAACCAACGGTTGCGCCGCCTGCACGGGCCACCGCTGGTCGCCATCGTCCACCACATCATGTGCCGGGAACCACGGCCTTGGTGGCAGAACTGGCTCCTGGCCCAGGTTGAACGACGGTATCTGGCCTCGGCGGACGGCTTCATCTTCAATTCGAAGACCACCAGAAAGACGGTGACAGCCCTGGTAGGCGAGCACCAGCCCCACGTTATCGCCTATCCGGCGGGAGACCGTTTCGGCAGCCCCCTTTCCGTGGACAGCATCAGCCAGAGGGCCCGACAGCCAGGGCCTTTGCAACTGCTCTTTCTGGGCATCCTTATCCCCCGGAAAGGTTTGCTGCCCCTGCTCAGCGCTCTGGCCGGAGTGGACCGCGAGCTCTGGCGCCTGACTGTGGTGGGCAGTTTCGATTTCGATCCAGCCCATGCTGCCGCGGTCCGGGAACAGGTCGATCAACTGGGCCTGGCCGATTCGGTCGAGTTCATCGGCCCGTGCTCGGATGACCGCCTGGTGGAGGTCATGCGCGCCAGCCATCTGTTTTGCATGCCCTATGCCTATGAGGGATTCGGCATCGCCCTTCTGGAGGCCATGGCCTTTGGCTTGCCGGCCATCGGCAGCCGGGATGGAGCGGCGGACGAGACCATCAGCCATGGGAGCAACGGCTTTCTGCTGGCAGCCGATGACCTGGCGGGATTGGCGCCGCTTGTGGTGGAACTGCAGCACGATCGTGAGGCATTGCTGCGGCTGAGCCTTGCCGCCCGCCTGACCTATGCCGGTCGACCCGGCTGGCAGGACAGCGTGGCCGCACTGAACACCTTTCTGGTGGAGATGCAGAGCGGACAAACGCCAGGAAAAATCATCGCGCCGGTTCGACCGGCCGGAACCGCAGAGCCGGGAAATGGCCATGGCAGCGGATAACTTTGCCGGTGGACGGATGTCTTCGCCGCCTGCGGATGGACCGGCGTCGGGTTTTGATCCCCATTACCTGGCGGCCAAGAAGTCCATTGATGATCGGGCGCTCAATCGATACGTCTGGACCGAACTCTGCCAGGCCCTGCCGCAGACCACCGGCGGTGATCCCGCAAACATTGTTGAGATCGGCGCCGGCATCGGCACCATGCTGGCGCGGATGGTCGATTGGGGATTGCTGACCCGCCCGACAACCTACCTGGCCACCGATTGCGATATCGGCCACCTCCGGCTCGCCCGGCATTACCTGGCGGCCTGGGCCGATGAACGGGGCTATACGCTACACTGGCCGGAAAAGCATCGCGGCCTGCTGCGCACCGCCCAGGCTGAAATTGCCCTGGTTTTTGAGGCGGTCCGTGCCGAGGAGATGGCCCGTCGGACTGCGACCAGGGGCACCTTCCACCTGGTCATCGCCCATGCCGTGCTCGACCTGCTCGACCTGCCGGCTGTGTTGCCCGGCCTCCTGTCGCAACTCACCAGCAACGGGTTAGCCTATTTCACCTGCAACTTCGACGGCACCACCCTCTTTCTGCCCGAATACCCCGGAGGGGAAGAAGAGGAGATGCTGAGGCGCTATCATGCCTCCATGGAGGCGCGGTTGACCGGGGCAAGCCGCACCGGCCGGAGACTGCTGAGCATGCTCCAGGGCCCGGGCCTCGAGCTTGTGGCCGCCGGCAGTTCGGACTGGGTCATCCATCCCCGGAACCTTACCTACTCCGAAGATGAGCTGTTGTTCCTCCATGCCCTCATTGCAACCGTGGAACAGGAACTTGCCGGCAAAAGCGGTCCGGCGCCGCCGAGTCTGGCCGCCTGGGCCCGCACCCGGCATCAGCAGGTGGAGGCGGGCACCTTGACGTTCCTGGCCCGCAACCTCGATCTTCTCGCCCGTCCTCGCCCGCCTTTGCCGTGAAAAGCAGCACTCACACCTGGCCGCCGCTGCTGATCCTTGCCTTGGCCGCTGGTGCGCTCAGCGTCCTGCTGAACGTTGACTATCCGGCGGATCGCCTTGTTTCCTGGCATCTGTTACTCCCGTCCGTCGACGTCTGGCTTCTGCTCCTGCCGCTGGCCCTGGCGGCCTGCTGGGGAACACGGGTCCTTTTCTGGACCACGCTGCCGATATGGGCGCTCTTCCTTGTCCTGCGCCTGCTCCGTATCGGTGACACCGTCGTGCCCATGTACCTCAACCGGCCTTTCAACCTCTACCTCGACTCCGCGTATCTGTACGGACTCTACGATCTGCTCAAAACCTCCTCTCGGCAGGGCGATTTCCTCCCGTTGGCGGCGGGTGCGACCATCGGGACGCTCGGCGTTTGTGGACTCAGTTGGTTCGCCTGGCAAAGCGCCGCCAGGGCGCTGACCAACGGCCGGCTCCGGTCCGCGTTTCTGGGGGCGTCAGGCCTCCTCCTTGGCGCGCTCTTGCTCTGGGGAGGGCAGCCGGCTCAGCCACCGGCTCTCGTTCGCCTGGGACAGGAAATTCGCTCCGTCTACCGGCAGAGCGAACAACAGCAGGCCTTTGTCGACCAACTGGAGCACCTCGCCCGGGAGCGGTCGGCCGGTCCTGCCACGCTCAACGGTCTCGGAGGGGCGGATGTCCTGCTGTTTATTGTTGAATCCTATGGGGGCGTCGTCTTCAGCCAGCCTCACTACCGACAGGCGATGGAATCGACTATGGACAAACTGGGCAAGACCCTTGCCCGGCATGGCTTCGAGGCGGTGTCGTCCTCGCTGTTGTCGCCCACCTACGGCGGCTCATCGTGGCTGGCTCATGCTACTTTGGAGTTTGGCGTTCGAGTGGCCACTGACCTGGAGGAGACCGCCCTGCTCCGATCTACCGTGGAGCCTATGGCCGCCCTTTTTCGCAAGAACGGCTATCGCACCGTCTCGGTGATGCCTGGTACCCGGTTCGCCTTTCCGCAAGGGGCAGCGTTCGGCTATGAACAGGCCTATTACGCCTGGCATTTCAATTACCAAGGGCCCGCTTTCGGCTGGGCGCCCATGCCGGATCAATTCGTGCTCGACTGGATACGACGCCGCGAATGCATTGCGCCCGCACAACCAATTTTTGCCCGCTACGCCCTGATCAGCAGTCATGCCTCGTTCAATATTCAACCGCCATATATCGTGGATTGGGAAACGATTGGTGATGGCAGCCTTTACAAGACGCGCGAACCCGTCTTTTTTCCCACAGAGTGGTCGAATCTTAAAAATGCGGGCGAGGCCTACCTCCGTTCGCTGGAGTACGAATTTGCCATCCTCGGGGACTATCTCGCGCAGTCTATCGCGAGAGACACCCTGGTGATCATTGTGGGCGATCACCAGCCCAATCTGCAGCTCACCGGTCCCGGTGAGCCCTGGTCGGTGCCGGTGCATGTCATCAGCCGCAATGCCCGCTTATTGACGCCGTTTCGTCAACGAGGATTTACAGCCGGCCTGTTTCCCGACCAATCGCTCCCCCATGCGGGGATGGAGTCCTTTATGCCGGGATTTCTCCAGGATTTCAAATGACCGGTCGCGGCCGCTTCCCGGTCCGCATTGGGTGCCTGGCATGATCGGTCCGAAAGGTTCATCGAGCGAATACAGGGGGAATGCGGCCAAGTTGACTTGGAGGGCTTGCCTTTCCGCAATCAACATTTATCTTTGAAGAGCAGTCGCCCCATCCATGCCCTGATGGCCACCGCGATGTTCACACGGTCAAGGGGCGATCATTTTCCCCATTTGGAGGCACCTATGAACAAGAAAATGCTGTTTTCCCTCGTCGTCGCTGTTCTGGTCGGATTATTCGGATCTCCCCAGCATGCCGAAGCCCGGTCCTGGGAAATTGACAAGGAGCATACAAACTTCTATTTCAGCGTCGATCACATCTATGCCAAGGTCCACGGTCGCTTTACCGATTATAGCGGCACGATTTTGTTCGATCCCGACAATCTCAAAGACAGTAAAATTTCTTTTGAGATCAAGGTGAAGAGCGTTGACACCGGCATCGGTAAACGCGACAAGCATTTGCTGTCAGACGATTTTCTCGATGCGTCCAAGTACCCATTGATGACGTTTACCAGTACCAGCATCACTAAAGCAGAGGGGACCACCTACAACGTCAACGGTAGGTTGACCATAAAAGGCGTTTCCTCTGACCTGATTCTTCCTCTCACCTATGGCGGCAAGAAGGATCACCCCTTGTCTCCAGGCATGGAAGTGACGGGCTTCAACGGCCATTTGACGCTTGACCGACTGGCCTATACCGTCGGGAGCGGCAAATATTACACCATGGGCGTGGTTGGCAAGGACGTTGATATTCTGGTGACGATCGAGGCGCTGCGGAAAAAATAGGACAGCCTGCCGTGGTCAGCGAATCGGCTGCTTGCGGATTTCTGAGGCTCTGCCGGCGTGACCACGGTCTAGATCCGTGGAGCAGAGATTCGCCGGTTCGAGTTTATTCGCAATCCAGGGTCAACCCTGCCCTGGCGGCGCCCTGCTCTATTCCTCCGATGAATGCTTCCGCAGGCAGTCATGCCGCGGGTTGACTTTTTATTCAATAAAGGGAAGATTGATTGCTGACGGTCATGCCCTCCAGTCTCGAGACACCTGTGCTCCGTTTCTTCCAGGGTAACAATCCCTTATGGTGGTGGTGCGATGAGTGAGAATCAAAAAAAACGGTGGCAAATCGGACGACGGAAATTCCTGCAGATCATTGCCTTGGCGGGGACTGCAGGCGGCCTGTACCACTTCGGCCTGCTCGGCGGTACGAGTGGCGGCAAGGTTGTGCGCCAGAGCCGCCCCATGATGGGCACCGAGATTAATCTGATTGTCTGCGGCCCGGACGAAGATGCCTGCCTGGAAGCGGTCCGGTCCACATTTGGACGCATGGAAGCCTTGGAGCGCGTCCTGAGCCGTCACCAGGCAGACAGCGAACTGTCCCGACTCAACCGGGAAGGTGTTCTTCCGGCGGCGGCGGTGGACCTTATCGCTGTCCTGGATCTGGCAGGCGACATCAGCCGTCGGACCGAAGGCGCCTTTGATGTCACCGTCCTGCCGCTCCTGCAGCTCTATGGCCATGACAGGCTCCCGAATCAGGAGGATCTGCTCAGGTGTCTCGCGCTTGTCGATTACCGTGGTGTCGAGCGGCAGGGGCCAGGCCTTGCCCTTGCTCGACCGGGTATGGGTATCACTCTGGACGGCATCGCCAAGGGCTACATCGTCGACCAGGGTGTGGCAGCCTTGCGGCAAAACGGCTTCGACAACGTCTATGTCGAGGCGGGCGGCGATCTCATGGTCTCCGGAAGCAAGCCAACCGGGCAACCCTGGCGGATCGGCGTTCGTCAGCCCCGACCGGTGGCCGATTGGCAAATGCCGCTCATCGCCACAACCGCCCCCCTGGCCATTGCCACCTCCGGTGACTACATGCAGGCCTTCACCGATGATCTTCGGCATCACCACATTCTTGATCCGCGCACCGGAATGTCGCCCCCGGAACTGGCCAGCGCCACGGTTACCGCTCCTGCCGCCGCCCTGGCCGATGCCCTGGCAACGGCAGCCATGGTGCTCGGTCCGGAGCGCGCTCTGGCCGTGATCGATTCCTTTGACGGCTGCGAGGGGCTCTTGGTCGGCAAAGACCTCCAGCGGTACCGGACCAGTGGATTTCAGGGCTGAGATGAAGACCGTCACCATACGCCGCGGCCTCGACATCCCGATGGCGGGTCTCCCGGAACAACGTATTGAGTCGGCTGCGCCGGTCGAACGGGTCGGTCTGGTCGGTGATGACTGTATCGGCCTTAAGCCGACCATGCTTGTCCAGGAAGGCGAACGAGTCAAGTTCGGACAACCCCTGTTCACCGATAAACAAAACGAGGCTGCCATCTTCACCTCGCCGGGTGCCGGAACCGTGGTCGCCATCAACCGGGGGGCCAAACGCCGATTCGAATCCCTGGTTATCCGTCTTGAGGGAGACGACCAGGTGCACTTTGCTTCCGGTCCGGACGATGCGCGGTCCGGATCTCCGGAAAAGCTGCGCCTGCTTCTGCAACAGTCAGGGCTGTGGTGCAATCTGCGGACACGCCCATTCGGCAGGATTCCGGCCGCCGCTGCCGTGCCCTCTTCGCTCTTTGTTACGGCCATGGACACCAATCCGTTGGCAGCCGATCCCTTGGTGGTGATCGATGAACAGCCGGAGCTTTTCCGTCTTGGCATCGACATCCTCCGCCGGACTCTTTCGACGCCCATCCATCTCTGCAGCCGACCCGGAGTTGTTCTTCCCGGAGCAGACCTGGAAGGTGTCGAGAGCTGGGGCTTCACCGGGCCCCATCCCGCCGGGCTGCCTTCCACCCACATCCATTTCATCGATCCGGTGCACTCGGGCAAAGAGGTGTGGCATATCTGCGCCCAGGATGTCCTGGCTATCGGTCATCTCTTCGCCTTCGGCCGGCTTGCCGCTGAGCGGGTCGTTGCTCTGGGAGGAACGGGTTTTGCCCGACCCCGATTGGTCAGAACCCGGCTCGGCGCCTCGTTGGGTGAACTTTGTCGTGATGAGCGACTAGCGGATGGCGGCACGTACCGGCTGCTGTCCGGATCGCCCCTCGATGGCCGTCCCTTTGAGGAGCGTACCGGCTTTCTCGGGCGGTATCATCGCCAGGTTTCGCTGGTGGCGGAGGGCAGCGGCAGATCGCTCTTTGGCTGGCTGACTCCGGGGCTTGATCGGTTCTCCGTAACCGGTCTTTTCGCCTCCTCCCTGGCACGAGGCAAACGCTTTCCGTTTATGACCGCGACCTGGGGCGGTCAACGGGCCATTTATCCCCTTGGGACTTACGAAAAGGTGATGCCGCTCGATATCGTCGCCACCGCCCTCCTCAAAAGCCTGGCAGTCGGCGACATCGAAAAATCGATGGCTCTGGGATGCCTGGAGCTGATAGAGGAGGATCTGGCCCTTGCCAGCTTCGTCTGTCCGGGAAAGAATGAATTCGGTCCGATGCTGCGGACTCTCTTAACCGCCATCGAAGAGGAGGGGTGATGCCATGTTGGGTCTTTTTTCTGAATCAGTCGTCTGGAGTCTGACCTCGTCATCATGAAAGTTCTCGATGCATTCCTCAAAAAAATAGCGCCGAAGTTTGCCAAGGGCGGATCGCTGGAACGGTGGTACCCGCTGTTTGAGGCCACCGACTCCTTTCTTTTTCACAGCAGCAAGACAACCCGGACCGCGCCCCATATCCGTGATGCCGTTGATTATAAACGGATCATGATCACGGTGATCATCGCCCTGATTCCCTGTGTGGTCATGGCCCTGTGGAACACCGGCTTCCAGGCCAACAGCGGCCTCCAGCAGCTGGGAGTTGCGCTGCCTGCCGGGTGGCGGGGATCGGTGATGGCTTGGTTCGGTTGTGATCCGGCCAGCCATCTGGCCAACATGGTCCACGGCGCGCTCTATTTCCTGCCGATCTACCTGGTGACCGTGGTGGTGGGCAGTGTGTGGGAAGGCCTGTTCAATCTGGTACGGGGCCACGAAATATCCGAGGCCTTCCTGGTGACAAGCCTCCTGTTTCCCCTGACCCTGCCGCCCACCATCCCTCTTTGGCAGGTCGCCTTGGGTATCAGTTTCGGCATTATCTTTGCCAAGGAGGTGTTCGGAGGGGTGGGACGCAATTTCATGAATCCTGCCCTGGTTTCCCGAGCCTTCCTCTATTTCGCCTACCCGATACACATCACCGGGGACAAGGTCTGGACAGCGGTTGACGGCCTGACCAGCGCCACGCCGCTGGCCCATCTTGCCGCCAGCCAACCGGGCCGGGCCCTGGCCGAGCTGCCCGTAACCTGGAACCAGGCCTTTCTCGGCACCATCCCCGGCTCCATGGGGGAGACTTCGACGCTTGCCTGCCTGCTGGGCGCCGCCCTGCTCGTCTTCACCGGCTTGGCCTCCTGGCGGGTGATGCTCGCTATGCTCCTGGGCGGAGCGGCGGCGGCCGTCGCGTTCGCAATGGTCCCCAATCCGCCGAACGGATTGTTCGTGATCGGGCCCCATTGGCACCTGGTGCTGGGCGGGTTCGCCTTCGGTCTGGTGTTCATGGCCACAGATCCGGTCTCTGCCGCCCACACCAGGGTCGGACAATGGTTGTACGGTGGATTGACCGGCGTCCTCGCCATAACGATCCGGGTCGCCAATCCGGCCTTTC
This sequence comes from Desulfobulbales bacterium, assembly GCA_038318785.1. Taxonomy (GTDB): domain Bacteria; phylum Desulfobacterota; class Desulfobulbia; order Desulfobulbales; family Desulfobulbaceae; genus Desulfobulbus. Next base: position 18,243 of record JBBQCO010000042.1, read on the forward strand.
CCGAGGGAGTGATGCTCGCCATCCTTTTGGGCAACGTCTGTGCTCCCCTGTTCGATTATTTCGTCATCCAGGCCAATATCCACAGAAGGAAGCTTCGTCATGGCTGAAGAATCCGCTGCCAAGCCTTTTTATTCGGTGCTGATCCTTGCCCTGGTCTGTTCCGCCCTGGTCGCCGGGGCGGCGGTCGGCCTCCGTCCTCTTCAGGAGGCCAACCGCCGCATCGACCAGAAAAAAAACATCCTCCGCGCCGCCGGCATCTACCGGCCTGACGGAAATGTGGAACAACAGTTTGCTCCGATACAGACTAAAATTATTGACCTGGCCAGCGGCGAATTCGTGCCCGAGGATCAACTGTCGCCCGCTGCCTTCGACCAGCGCAAGGCCGCCCTCAGCAACGACCTCGGCATGACCCTGGATAAGGGGAAGGATCCTGCCGGACTTTCGCGGGTGGAAAAATATTCCCTGGTCTATCTGGTGATGGGCAACGGCAGAGTCGATCAGCTCATCCTTCCTGTCCGGGGAAAGGGCCTCTGGTCGACGCTCTATGCCTATGTCGCCTTGGATGCGGACCTGACCACCATCCGCGGCATCAGTTTCTACGCCCACGGGGAAACCCCGGGTCTTGGCGGCGAAATAGAGAACGAGGCCTGGCAGGGTAGCTGGCAGGGCAAGAAGATCTACGGCCCCGCCGCCGCCGTCGCGCTTAAGGTCGTCAAGGGCAAGGCCGCGGAGACCGGGGAAGCTTCCGACTATGAGATCGATGGACTTTCCGGCGCCACCATGACCGGTGCCGGGGTTTCCAATCTGCTCCGATTCTGGTTCGGCGAGCACGGCTTTCAGCCGTTCATCCGGCGACTCCAACAACAGGGGGGACTCAATGGCTGATCGAAAAAGGGACCTTCTTCTCCGCTCGATTATCGAGCGCAATCCCATCGCCCTGCTGGTGCTGGGCATCTGCTCCGCGCTCGCGGTCACCTCGCAGATGAAAACAGCGCTGGTGATGTCAATCTGCGTCGCCCTGGTCACCGCCTGTTCCAGCTTTATCATTTCCCTGGTCCGCAACCAGATTCCCAACAGTGTCCGCATCGGCATCCAGATCACCGTGATCGCCACCCTGGTCATCCTGGTCGACCAGGTGCTCAAAGCCTATTACTTCGATCTAGCTAAACAGCTGTCAATCTACGTCGGCCTGATCATCACCAACTGCATCGTCATGGGCAGAACCGAGGGATTTGCGATGAGCAATCCGCCGGTCAGCAGCTTTCTCGATGGCATCGGCAACGGCCTGGGGTATGGGTTCATCCTCATGACCGTCTCCTTTTTCCGGGAACTGCTCGGTTCGGGTACGGTTTTCGGAATAGAGATTCTGCCGCTGGCCGGCAACGGCGGCTGGTACGAGCGTAACGGGCTCCTCCTCCTGCCGGTGAGCGCCTTTTTCCTCATTGCTTTGATTATCTGGTTGTTGCGTACCATTGACCCGGTTCAGCAGGAGAAAAACTGATGGCCCACTACCTCGACATCATCCTCCGTTCCCTGTTCATCGAAAACCTGCCGCTCAGCTTTTTTCTGGGCATGTGCACCTTTCTCGCCATATCAAAAAAGGTGACAGGCGCCACCGGTCTGGGGGCGGCGGTCCTGGTGCTGATGGTCATCACTGTCCCGATCAACAACCTCATCCTCAACCATCTGCTCAGTGCCGGGGCCCTGGCCTGGATCGGCCAACCGGACCTGGATCTGTCCTTTCTCGGTCTGCTGACCTACATCGGGGTGATCGCCGCCATTGTCCAGATTCTGGAGATGGTCCTCGACCGGTTCATGCCCGGCCTGTACGGCACCCTGGGTATCTTCCTTCCCCTGCTCACTGTCAACTGCGCCATCCTTGGCGGCACCCTGTTCATGGTGGAGCGCGACTACACACTCGGCGAGAGCATTGCCTACGGGTTCGGGGCGGGTGGAGGTTTTTTCCTGGCGGTGGTCCTCCTGGCGGGCATCCGCGAGAAACTCGAATACGCCAATCCCCCGGCGGGATTGCGGGGGCTCGGCATGACGTTCATCAGTGCCGGCTTGATCGCCCTTGCCTTCATGGGATTAGGGGGGTTCTAAAACCAATGTGCCGAGGGGAAAAACTCGCGGTGCACCTGTGCAGCCGCTACGGAGGATTAAAACGCCATGAATGAGATCGTCGGCGCGATTCTGTGCTTTCTCGCCATCCAGGCCATCCTGGTGACCCTGATCATGGCGGCGAAAAAAGCACTGATGCCGGGAGGCGAGGTTGCCATCCTCGTCAATGGGGAGAAACAGCTCACGGTCAAACCAGGAGGAAAACTGCTCACGACTCTTGCCGATCAGGGGATATTTCTTTCGTCGGCCTGCGGTGGCGGCGGCAGCTGCGGCCAGTGCCGCTGCCGAGTCGAAGAGGGAGGCGGTGCCATTCTGCCCACGGAACTGGCGTCGATCAGACCTGCCGAGGCCAAACGCGGATTGCGACTTGCTTGTCAGGTGCCGGTGAAACGCGACTTAAAGATCCGGATCCCCCCGGAAATGCTCGAAACCCGGAAATGGAGCTGCCGGGTGCGCTCCAACCGCAATGTGGCCACCTTTATCAAGGAACTGGTGCTTGACCTGCCGCCGGATGAGGCGGTCAATTTCAAGCCAGGCGGGTATATCCAAGTGGAAGTGCCGCCCCATGCCCTCAATTACAAGAGTTTCGACATCGATGAGAAATTCCTCGGCGACTGGACCAAGTTCAAGATGTTCCAGTACCAATCCCGGGTGAGCCAGCCGGTGAGCCGCGCCTATTCCATGGCCAATTATCCCGGCGAGGAAGGGATCATCAAACTCAACGTCAGGATTGCGAGCCCGCCGCCGCGCGGACCGCTCGGCATCCCGCCCGGCCAGGCCTCTTCCTACATTTTCAACCTCAAAGAGGGCGACGAGGTGACCATTGCCGGACCGTTCGGCGATTTTTTCATTGAGGACAGCGATTCGGAGATGGTGTACATCGGCGGCGGCGCCGGCATGGCGCCTCTGCGCAGCCACATTTTCGAGCTGTTCAAGGCGCGGCATACCAAGCGCAAGGTTTCGTTCTGGTATGGTGGCCGAAGTCTGCAGGAGGTCTTCTATGCGGAAGAATTCGAAGCCCTGGCCCGGGAGCACGAGAACTTCACCTTCCATGTGGCGCTGTCGGAACCGCAGCCCGAAGACAACTGGCAGGGCAAGGTCGGGTTCATTCACCAGGTGCTCTATGAGCACTACCTGGCCGGTCATCCTGCACCCGAGGACATTCACTACTACATGTGCGGTCCGCCGATGATGACCAAAGCGGCGCTGGATATGCTCGACAATCTCGGGGTCGAGGCCGGCAATATCCACTACGATGATTTCGGGGGGTAACGGGGCCATGATGCGCTTTGCGCTGCTCTTTGCCATTACCTTCTGCCTGGTTCTCGCGTTTACCTGGCTGCTCGTTTTCTGCCGTCGGCGACGCAGCCGGTCCAGGCATGCAGTGACCACCCTGTGCCAGCATACCGGCGGGCCAACCTGCGGCAGCTGCCGGGATCAAGAAGTAATAGGGACTGCGCCCAGCCTGCGCATCAGCGGGAAATCTTGCCGGCAGAGTGAAAAGAAGTCTTCTGAAAATCAAACATGAGAGGAACACCATGAGCGAGACAATTATTTACGGAAAACAGGGCTGACCCCATACCACGCGCGCCCGTGAGGCGACCCCTGAGCATGTCTATTATGACGTGAAGCTTGATCCAAGGCGAATGGAAGAAATGTTGAACCACAGCCGGGGCCAGCGTAAGGTTCCGGTGATTGTTGCAGATGGTCAGGTGACCATAGGGTACGGGGGCTCCTGAGGAGTTTAGGGTTTCGGCGGTCGCCGAAAGATACAATTGATGAGGTTGTCGACGGGTTCCATTGTAAGAAATGGAAACAAGGGTGGGCAAGGGAGACATGTGAAAAAGAGATGCGGATGGTGCGGCAGCGATCCCCTTTACCTTGCTTACCACGATGAGGAATGGGGGGTTCCTGTACATGATGATCAGCGCCTTTATGAGTTCCTCGTGCTTGAAGGCGCACAAGCGGGGTTGAGTTGGCTGACCATCTTGAAGAAGCGGGAAAACTACAGAAAAGCCTTGCAAGGCTTTGCCTGTGAACGCATTGCGCGGTATTCGGAAGGCGACGTTGCCCGCCTGATAACTGACCCCGGAATTGTCCGCAATCGCCTGAAGATCGAATCAGCAATCAAAAATGCGCAAGGCGTTCTGGATATCCAGGAAGAATACGGATCGCTTGATGCGTTTCTATGGCGTTATGTTGAGGGGAAGCCCGTGCAGAACGCATGGCGGTGCTTGGAAGAAGTTCCCGCGCTGACAAAGCGGTCGGATCAGATGAGCAAAGATCTGAAAAAACGTGGCTTTAATTTCGTTGGCTCTACCATCTGCTATGCGTTCATGCAGGCAGTCGGCATGGTAAACGATCACACAACGGACTGCTTTCGCTATGGGGAAATAGCAGGCATTGCCTCAAAGAAGCAGGCAGAAACCAAGAGTACTCTCTCCCACCGCAGGAGCACTCAATGATAACCGTAATTGTCGAATTCAAACTCCCGCAACCAATCACCAGCAATCAGGCCAAGGAGATATTCCTGAGCACGGCACCTAAATATCAAGGCATGCCCGGCTTGTTGAGAAAATATTATTTCCTCACCCCGGATGGCGCCAAGGCCGGCGGCATTTACCTGTGGAAGTCTCGTGATGATGCCGATCGCGTGTACACCGAGGAATGGAAAGCGTTTGTGCGCGACAAATACGGCTCGGATCCTTCGTTGACCTTTCTGGAGACGCCCGTTGTTGTTGATAATGTGCTGAATGAAATTGTTTCGGGCACATGATGGATTGGAAGGGAGCGCGCGCGCCCCTGGCCTGAGTTGATCGGTGAACCGTGAGGTCGCTGAACAGCGTGGCAGCCTGACCGACCCATCAAAACAGAGACGAAACAATGGCGCTTATTCATTGTCACTTTTTTTCGCAGGTTTTGGGGCTGATGTCGACCATGACTGTGATTCTCCCCGATCCCGGACCACTGGGGGCTGACGTCATCCCCCTAATCCGACAAGTCCGATATCCGACTTTATACCTTTTGCATGGCCTGTCCGATGATCACACCGCCTGGCAACGCTGCACCGCTATCGAGCGTTATGTGGAGGGCTTGAACCTGGCGGTTGTCATGCCCGGAGTGGATCGGAGCTATTACACGGATAGGGTGAGCGGCCAGCGGTACTGGACGTATATCAGCCAAGAAGTACCCGCCATTGCCCGTCATTTTTTCCCGCTCTCCGAGGATCGCAGCGAGAACTCTGTGGCCGGTCTGTCGATGGGGGGCTATGGGGCCTTCAAATTGGCTTTGACCTATCCGGAGCGGTATGCGGCAGCGGCGAGTTTATCGGGCACGTTGGATGTAGTTTGTCTTGCACAGGCTGAACAAGCGGCTGGTCGGTATGAGTTGGAGCACATTTTTGGCGAGGCCAACGCCCTGGCAGGCAGTTCGAATGACCTCTTCTCTCTGGTGGAGCAGATCGTCGAACAGGGGCGGCCACGGCCCCATCTGTATCAGTGGTGCGGAACGGAGGATTTTCTCTATGCCGACAATGTACGTTTTCGTGAGCATGCAAAGTCTTTGGGATTAGCGCTGACGTATGAAGAAGGACCAGGCGGACACGAGTGGTCCTGTTGGGATGCGCAAATTCAGCGGGTATTAGCTTGGTTACCGGGAGTTGGTAAACCCTAGGCACAGGTCCAGCGCGCCTGCAACAGTTTGTCTTTTGACTTTGTCATATTGCCACGATGCCTGCAAGTCAACCGTGTAAGGTGACGATATTGTGTTGTTTTATGGATTGACTCCAGCTGGTTAAAAATTCGGAAAATTGGCTTAATAACACTGTTAGCCAGCCTTCGGCGGTAAAGGTTTTGGCATCCAGTGGGTGACTGTTCCTTCGACAATTTCGCAGCCTGAAAAATCACCCCAGTTGTCTACAATCTCGTGCCAAGATTCAGCAACGTATTCACTCTCCCCGTCCTCTGTCCACTCGGTGCCGCCCTCGGCATCATGGTTGTAGTAGTCCTCAGCTAAAACTGTCCATCTCGGTATGTATTCAGCAAAAACCATTCTTCCCATCCCTGAGCTGTTTTTGTAAAACGCGATCACCTTGCTTCGGCTTTGCGGTAGTTCTTTCGATATCTCAATCCAGTCCATTTTCGATCCTCCCAGAAACTGGCTAACCATACGATCCACGCGGATTCGCTACGCTCTCCGGTGATCTTGGCCGTTGGGCACACAGCGCTGACCATCATTTCGATTCATACTCCTTAACCTTTTCTAGCGAGAACCAAAGAATGACTGTAAGCGTCTAATCAACCGCCTGCACAGAGCGGAGCATGATGTTCATCTTGTCCACGTTCCAGGGGAGAAGTGCCTCGTAG